>JASFGZ010000015.1:0-22301 GCA_050123495.1 Desulfobacterales bacterium | reverse complement strand
TGAAAGCGGCCCCCAGAGACGACATCATCATAATGACCGCATGGCTCTTCTTCGCTCTAAACCTTTGATAAAGAATACGATCTATCGCAATGGCAACACAGGCGACGACAAACATGGCCACCGGAAGCGCAATCAGCATCCGCCAGCCAAACGAGAGCTGACCAAAGGTTGTATCTGGGATCCATGCGAGGACCCAGGTGACCATCAACAGCGCAATGTAGGCGCCGGTTGTCATGAGATCACCGTGGGCAAAATTGGCAAACCGGATAATCCCAAAAACGAGGCTAAGACCGATGGCGCCCAGTGAAATGATACTGCCAAATACAATCCCATAAACTATCAGCTCAAGCATGCCTACCCTCCTAAATACAAGCGCCCGACCTCCTCATTGGCCAGCAAGGCCTCGCCAGTGTCATCCAATACGTTGCGGCCCGTCGCCAGCACATATCCGTGATCGGCCATCTTCAGGGCCTCTCTGGCATTTTGTTCCACAATGATCATGGAAACACCGGCTTTGTTGATATCAATTATTTTTTTAAAAATCATCTCAACCAGATTCGGCGCCAGGCCTGCGGACGGCTCATCGAGCAAGAGCACCTGGGGGTCTACCATCAATGCGCGGCCCATGGCCACCATCTGACGTTGACCGCCTGAAAGCTGTCCGGCTTTTTGCTTTTTGCGTTCTCCCAAAACCGGGAAGAGTTCATATATCTCATTCAACCGCGGGCTGTAATTATCGTCTCGAATAAAGGCACCCATCTCCAGGTTTTCCTGGATGGTTAGGGACGGAAAAACGTTGTCCACCTGGGGTACATAGCTGATGCCCTTGTTGGCGACTTTATCGGGCTTCAAACCCGTGATATCCTCCCCTTTAAGGCTTATGTTTCCGTTCGAAGGTTTCAGAATTCCAAAAATGGTTTTTAAAAGGGTGGATTTTCCAGCACCGTTGGGACCAATGACAGAAACAATTTGCCCTGATTCCAAACGGACATTGACATCGGTCAGAATATTGACTTCTGGTGTGTACCCCGCCGTAATGTTTTCAGCCTGTAAAATAATCATCGGTATTGCCCACCTAAATACGCCTCCAGAACGCGCTCATCTTTTTTTATTTCCGCTGCGGTTCCTTCAGCCAGTTTTGTTCCTTCACTCATTACGATGACCGGATCACAAAGACTCATCACCAAATCCATGTCATGCTCGATTAAAAAAAACGTCATCCCTTTTTCATCCCGCAAGGCTTCGATATTGGCGATCAGCTTACGCATCAGGGTTGGATTAACACCGGCACCCGGCTCGTCCAAGAGAACCATTGTGGGATCGGCCATCATACTGCGTGCAATTTCGAGAAGCTTTTTCTGGCCGCCGGATAGCGAGCCGGCGTATTCATCTTTTAAATTAATTAGCTCGACAAATTCCAGAACCTCAAGGGCTTTATCTCTCAATTCTTTTTCCTGATGACGAACCGATGACGGTCGAAACCAGGTGTTCCATATCAGCTCTCCAGCCTGGCGCTCGGGCATGATCATTAGATTTTCCAGAACAGACATTTGAGAAAATTCACGCGTGATCTGAAAGGTCCGATACACTTTTTTCTTGAATATCTGATGAGGTGCCAGACCTTCGATCGGCTCACCCTGGAATAAGATTTTGCCACGATCTGGTTTATAGTGACCGGTAATGATATTAAATAAAGTTGTTTTACCGGCGCCGTTGGGCCCAATCAGTCCGGTGATAGACCCTTCGCGCACTTCCAGGGAACAATCATTAACGGCCTTCAGACCACCGAAGTTTTTTTCCACACGTTGTATTTCAAGCATAAGGCCACCCTGTATCATTTCATGCTGTTATGGATTTCGTCGCTAAAAGTGAAAGGAAAAGAATACGCCTGGAACTGCACGGCCCTCATCCCAATGCTATCAATTCGGTATTCCAAGCGGTTATCGAGAAAAGCAACAAAGGTACCGTAAGATTTCAAATCAGATAATTTTGAAATTAAGTCAAGAGTCTGCTTCAGCGTAATAACGGAAAACCTGCTTGAATGTCAATTAAAATCTGAATTGGTATTAAAGATAAGCGAGGGCTTTGATAATATTTAACATATTGATTTGATAAAATAAGGTTCATCCTAAAAGCATTGAAATAAGAAAGATCCCGCGACTGACTGTTTTGATCCGTGTATGTATTAGTGACCGATAATCTTTACCAGTGCCCGTTTGCGGCGCCGACCGTCAAATTCACCGTAGAAAATTCGCTCCCAGGTTCCAAAATCCAGTTTTCCATCCGTAATCGCCACCACGACTTCGCGACCCATGATTTGCCGCTTCATATGGGCATCGGCGTTGTCCTCACCCACATTATGGCGGTACTGCGATACCGGTTCGTGGGGCGCCAGCTTCTCCAGCCAGACATCATAGTCATGATGCAGTCCGGATTCGTCATCGTTAATAAAAACGGATGCCGTGATGTGCATCGCGTTAACGAGTACAAGGCCCTCTTTGATCCCGCTTTCCTGCAGACACGCCTCAACCTGAGGGGTGATGTTAATCAATGCCCGGCGAGTGGGGACCTCAAACCATAGCTCTTTACGATAAGTTTTCATGGCTTTCCTCTCTCGAGTTGACACACGTTTTCAAGTATGCCTTTATTAACTCAGAAACGTGTGAATTAAAGACCTTCTCCCAATAAATTTGTAAATATAGGATCTGGGGTATTATGGCAAGCGATCACTACTTTTCAAATTTATAAACTCCATGATTGCAATTGTGCTTTTGGGGAGATTTCGTTAAGATTTTAATAAGTGCTTTTATGCGAACGGCTCAAAATAACAAGATTAAAAATCTCTAAATTGAAAAATAAGGGAACGGGGTGATGAGATCTGAACGAAAAAAAGGGTTACCCGTTTTTGTCTCGATAATAATGTTAATTAGTTGGACAACTTACACGAGTTGTAAACTTGGCTTTGGCGGTGACGAGATTGACGACTCCGATGATGTCTCATTTGCAAGCGATATCGAACGGGTCAGTATCACCTCTGTTGGCATTCAGGCCAATGGCAATTCCGAGGAGCCTTCGATTAGTTCAGATGGTGCCATTGTGGCATTCATCTCAGCGGCAACGAATTTAGTAGCCGGCGACACCAACGGCGTCCAGGACGTCTTTGTTCATGATCGGGACACCGGCATCACTGAACGCGTTAGTATCGCATCCGTCGGTACACAAGGCGATGATGACGCCTTTACTTTAAGTTTAAGTTCTAATGGGAGTTTTGTGGCTTTTGGATCATTCGCAACCAATCTTGTCGGTGGCGACACCAATGATGTGATTGACGTTTTTGTTCATGATCGGGATAGCGGTACAACCGAGCGCGTGAGCATTGCCACCGCCGGTACCCAGGCAAATGATGAATCATTTTCCCCGGCGATTAGCGCTACAGGCCGTTTCGTTGCGTTTCGGTCTGATGCCACAAATCTGGTGGCAAACGATACCAATAACAACAGCGATATCTTTGTACGCGACCGAACTCTCGGGGTAACCCAGCGGGTCAGCGTGGCCTCAGATGGTACCCAGGCCAATGGTGATTCCATTCTCCCGGCAATCAGCTCCGACGGCCGTTTTGTGGCATTTTCATCCGAGGCGTCAAACCTGGTTGGCGGGGATACGAACAACCAGGCAGATATTTTCGTTCACGACCGACAAGATGATACGACGGTACTGATCGTTGGCCCGGCGGAATTCAACACCGGAAGCGGTATTTTTATTGTGGCCCCCAGTATCAGTCCCGACGGCGACTTTGTGGGCTTTCGGTCAAATGCCGGTGATCTGGTGCCCGGTGATACGAATAATAGTTTTGACACGTTCCTGATTGATCGCGTTACGATAATTGCAGAACGTTCCAGTGTTTCAACGAGCGAAGAAGAAGGTAATTCAGACTCCAGCAGACCCTCGCTCACTTCCAACAATCGGTTTGTGGCATTCTCATCCATTGCAACCAACCTGGTTTCAGAAGATACCAATGGCTTTGAAGATGTTTTTGTACGCGATCGGGATGAGGGCAAAACCCGGCGGGTTAACCTGGCTTTCGATGGTTCAGAGGGTGATAATCGTTCTTTATCTGCGGTTATCAGTGGCGACGGTCAATATGTGGCTTTCACATCGCTCGCCGAAAATCTAGTCGCAAATGATACCAATGGCTTTTCCGACATCTTTGTTATACCCAACCCGCTGCACCCTTAAAAAGCAACGACTGCCTTTAATAAAATAGGGGGACGTTCGTGCAGAAATTGTTTGACACATACAATTCATTATGAGATTTACAAACCATGCCTAGATTAGCCAGATTAGATGCCCCGGGTGTTATGCATCATGTAATCGGCAGGGGCATTGAAAAAAGAAACATTTTTTTTAATGATACAGATCGCAACGACTTTCTTGAGCGTCTATCAGGTATTGCGCAAGACGGTGGCATGGATGTATATGCTTGGACGCTGATGCCGAACCATTTTCATTTCTTGTGCAAAACATCAAAACAGCCCCTTGCTACCAGTATGCGTAAGTTACTGACGGGATATGTCGTAAATTTTAATCGACGCCATAGGCGCCACGGCCATTTATTTCAAAATCGTTACAAATCGATCGTATGCCAGGAGGACCGGTATTTAAAAGAATTGGTTCGTTACATCCACCTCAATCTCTTACGGGCCGGATTGGTCAATAATTTGGATGAGCTCGATCGATGCCCATGGTCGGGTCACAGCACCCTAATGGGCAAGGTTGAAAGAGAATGGCAGGATACAGAGTATATATTATCCTTTTTTGGCAAAGGCCGGGATAGACGAGAACAATACCAAAGATATCTTGAAAAGGGTATAGCCTTGGGTCGCAGACCGGAACTTGTTGGAGGTGGATTGATTAGGAGCCTGGGTGGCTGGTCAGAAGTGCTAGCGCTAAGAAATCGTGGAGAAAAGCAAGTGTCTGATCAGAGAATTCTCGGTGACGCTGAATTTGTGCAGGAGGTTATTTCCGGGCTCGACGAACAGGTCAAAAAGAATTTGAGACTTTCAGGACAGCGGATAAATATCGATGATTTGGCTGAGAGGGTGTGTGAAAAGTATAATATTCATCGGGGGGAAATGCGGTCGGGGAGTCGCAGACATGATATTGTGATAGCAAGAGGTGTATTGTCTTGGATCGCGGTCAGGGAGCTTGGCTATTCTGGTGCTGATGTGGCCCGATATCTGGGCGTAACGACATCTTGTGTTACAAGGGTTGTATCCGCAACAAAACCACCGGATGTGGAAGATCTGATTCAAAATTTATGAACGTTCTGCACGAACGTCCCCTATATTTTTTATATGGTGGAACAATTTGATAAGAAAATAAGAAACCTAAAATCCCTTTTGCCGAAGGTGCTGGTTGCCGACCGCATGGCGGCTACCCGTGAAATCGAGCGCTTGACGCGTAAAGCGCCAAAACCGCCAGCGGCTGGCCAGATGCGCGCAAAACTGGATCGGCTTGAAAAGCGTTTGCAAGCATCCGGGCGGAAACGCGCCCGGCGTAAAAAGAACCTGCCGAATTTCAGCTACAATAAGGCCCTTCCCATAACCGCCAAAAAGGATGAAATCATCCGGGCAATTCAACAGCGACCGGTAATCATTGTATCCGGTGAAACCGGTTCCGGCAAAACCACCCAGCTGCCGAAATTTTGCCTGGCCGCGGGAAGGGGCATGGACGGCATCATCGGTCATACCCAGCCCAGAAGAATTGCAGCCATGACAACGGCGCGCCGGATTGCCGAGGAATTCGGTCAAGAACTCGGCCGTGCGGTTGGCTATAAAATCCGGTTTAAAGATCGCACTTCCAAGGATGCTTACCTGAAAATCATGACCGACGGCATTCTGCTGGCTGAAACTCAAAGCGATCGTTATCTGAGCGCCTACGATACCATTATTGTCGATGAAGCCCATGAACGCAGCCTGAATATCGATTTTATCCTTGGTATTTTGCAAACTCTGCTGAAGCGCAGAGACGATCTCAAACTCATTGTCACCTCTGCCACCATCGACACTGAAAAATTTTCAAAAGCCTTTGGTGATGCACCGGTAATTGAAGTCTCGGGTCGCATGTATCCGGTGGATGTTCGTTATCTGCCGGACGTCCCAATCCAGGAAAACGGCGATTTGACCCACATTGAGCTGGCGGCTCAAGCGGTGCGCCGGCTTCTAAAGGAGAGTTCCCGGGGTGATATTTTGGTTTTTATGCCCACTGAGCAGGACATTCGCGATACCTGTGAGCTTATTGAAGCTTCGGAACCCAGGAATTCGCGGATCTTGCCCCTGTATGCGCGGCTGACGGCAGCCGAGCAGGCGCGGGTTTTTTCACGGTCATCCGAAAGAAAAATCATTGTGGCCACCAACGTGGCCGAAACTTCCATTACCATCCCGGGGATCCGGTATGTGGTGGATTCGGGCCTGGCCAGGATTTCACGCTATTCACCCCGGTCGCGTACGACTTCGCTGCCGGTCATGCCGGTTTCCCGCAGTAGCGCGGACCAGCGCCAGGGGCGTTGCGGCCGGTTAGAAAATGGTATCTGCGTTCGTTTGTTTACAGAAGATGACTACCGGCGTCGCCCCCTGTACACCCGGCCGGAAATTCTACGAGCCAATCTGGCTGATGTCATCCTGCGAATGATTTCGCTTAAACTGGGCGATATCACCGATTTTCCCTTTATTGACCCACCCGATTCAAAGAGTATCAAAGATGGCTTTAACCTTCTTTATGAACTGGGGGCTATTCGTAATAGGTGTCAGGTGTCAGGTGTCAGGCGCAGAGCTCATGAGGATCCGGCAGAGATGAAATCCATTAAAAACATATCAACCGGCCGCGTTGAACTTACTGACAAAGGGCGTTTGATGGCGAAGATTCCATTGGATCCAAGGATTTCGAGGATGCTGCTCGAAGCCCATGATGAGGGCTGTATCGATCAATTAGCGGTGATTGCCGCGGCTCTGAGTATCCAGGATCCCCGGGAACGTCCGCTTGAGAAAACGGCTGCGGCTGATCAAATGCATGCCCAGTTCGACGATCCCTTCTCCGATTTTACCACCCTGCTCAATATCTGGAATCGCTACCACCACCTTCACCACAGCAAAAAAAGTACCGGCCAACTGAAACGGTTTTGCCGGCAACACTTTCTCTCTTACAATCGCATGCGCGAATGGTGCGATATTCATCGTCAAATCAGAGCGATTCTGGAAGAATTCGGTCTGCCCGTGGCACATCTCCGGGACCGGGTGCCAACGGAAAATCTGAACCTGGACAAGACACACCCTTTATATCAACGAATGCACAAATCAATCCTTAGCGGTTTTCTTTCGAATATTGCCCAGAAAAAGGAGAAAAATTTTTTCCGGGCAACCAAAAACCGTGAAGTCATGATTTTTCCCGGATCGGGCCTGTTTGACAAAGCCGGCCGCTGGATTGTGGCCGCCGAAATGGTCGAAACTTCCCGTCTGTTTGCCCGAACGGTGGCCGACATTGACAGCGAATGGCTGGAAGCGCTGGGAGCAGATCTGTGCAAACGCACATATCTCAGCCCGCATTGGGAAAGAAACCGGGGTGAGGTGGTGGCCGCCGAGCAGGTCAGCCTTTTTGGCCTGATCATCGTGTCTCAACGGCCGGTATCCTACGGCCCGATAAACCCGGACGAGGCCAGCGACATTTTTATTCGCTCTGCGATCATAAAAGGGGACCTTAAAAAGCCGTTTGCCTTCATGAAGCATAACTTGCGGTTGATCGGCGACATTAAGGGAATCGAGGATCGGTTGCGCCGTCGTGACGTGCTGATCAGCGAAGAGGCGCTTTTTGTCTTTTACAAAGAAAATTTAGGCTGCATTTACACCGCACCAATGCTTTCAAAGTACATAAAAAAAAGAGGCGGGGATCGATTTCTGCGACTGAAAAAACAGGACCTGATGAATTATGACCCGGATACCGCTGAACTCTCACGCTATCCGATGAGCACGCTGATTGACGGGCAAGCATTTGAATACACGTATCATTTCAGACCCGGTGCAGATGATGACGGTGTGACCATTAAGGTACCGGTATCATTGACCCCTGCGGTTTCTAAGGAAGACCTCGATTGGCTGGTACCGGGGCTCTTTAAAGAAAAAGTCGAGGCTTTGATTAAGGGCCTTCCCAAAGCGTATCGCAAAAAGCTGGTTCCGGTTAACGAGACGGTCGAGACCATCAGCCGGGATATGCCCCGGCTGAAAGGCGCGTTGTTTCCGGCTCTGGGAGAATTTATCTTGCAACGCTTCGGTGTTGATATTCCGGCCTCCGCCTGGCCGCTTGAAACTCTGCCGGATCATCTTAAAATGCGCATCGCGGTGATCACCGCGGATGGAAAGGAACTTTGTTCGGGAAGGGGCGTTGCCGTTCTCTCAAAACAAAAAATTGAACCGACCCGTACAGATGCGTTCGAAGCCTATCGATTAAAATGGGAAAAGACCGGCATCACCCGTTGGGATTTCGGCGATCTGCCCGTGTTCATCAGCAGTCCCCAAAGAGCGAAAGCAAAATGGGTCGCCTATCCGGCTTTGGCTGCCACCGCCAAAAGCCAAAAATTCGTGAGCTTGAAATTATATCGCCACCAGAACAAGGCTGTTGCGGTGCATCAACAAGGTGTTGCCGGTCTGTATAAAATTCATTTTGCAAAAGATTTGAAATTTTTAAAAAAGGCATTGAAACTACCCAAACAGCTTAAGACGGCGGTGGATTATTTTGGTGGTTCCACAAGCGTTGAGCAGCGGCTGTTGGATCGGGTCATATCCGACCTGTTTTGCAAAAACATCCGATCGCGGGACGCGTTCTACGCCCACGCCAATAAAGCAGCCCCGGTCATTATTTCCCACGGTCGCGAGCTCCTCGATGGTTGCCTGCCGGTTCTGAAAGCGTATCACAAAGCCCGCCAAGAGCTCGAAAAGCATAGGCTGGCAAACCTAGATAATCGTGCCGTACAAAACTTTTATAAAGATTTGATTGGAGAGCTTGCACGACTGGTGCCGGAGTCATTTGTCAATCTTTACGACTTGCAAAGATTTGTCCACCTTGAACGCTATATCAAATCCATGCAAATCCGGGCCCGGCGGGCCGCGGTGGATTTTGAAAAGGACCGGGCCAAAGCAAAGGAAGTCAAAACATTCAGCACGCGTCTGGATAAACTGGTGCAAGCACTTTCACCCAATGCCTCTGATGAAAAGAGACGGGCGATTGAAGAGTTTTTCTGGATGATTGAGGAATACAAAGTTTCGGTTTTTGCGCAGGAGCTTAAAACCGCAATTCCGGTATCCAAGAAACGGCTGGAGAAGAAGCTCGCTCAAATTATGAGAATGATTTAACCAATTCCTAATCTGGAATAATAAATTCAATTTTTAACAGAAGAAAAGTTCATATGGTTAAAACGCCTAAAAAACCGCTAGTGAGCGTCATCATCCCGACCTACAATCGGGGCTGGATCATTAAAGCGGCTGTTGATTCCGTTTTAGAACAGGACTTTCGTGATTATGAACTGATTGTGGTTGATGACGGATCCGACGATAACACACCGGCAATTCTGAAAGCATACGGGGAGAAGATTACCGTTTTGCACCAGCCCAACAAAGGCGTCAGCGCTGCAAGAAATCGTGGCATTGCAGCGGCCTCGGGCCGCCTGATTGCCTTTTTGGATTCAGATGATATGTGGTTACCCCAGAAGCTTTCAGCCCAAGTAAAATTTTTTAATAACCATCCGGATGCCGTCATCAACCAGACCCAGGAGCACTGGATCCGAAACGGTGTTCGGGTAAATCCTAAAAAAAGGCACCATAAATTTTCAGGTATGATATTTGAAAAGTCCCTCGCGCTTTGTCTGGTAAGTCCCTCGGCTGTCATGATTAAAAAAAGCCTTTTTAGCACTGTGGGTGTTTTCGATGAAAATCTGCCGGCCTGTGAAGACTATGATCTGTGGCTTCGAATCAGCTGCCGCTATCCGGTAGATCTTATTGAGACCGCGTTGATCATCAAGCGTGGCGGTCACGGTGATCAGCTTTCCAAAACAACGGGGCTCGATAAATATAGAATCCAATCTCTGGTGAAAATAATCGATAGCGATTTGCTGACACCGCAGCAATATCAAGCCGCGCTGATCACCTTGAAGGAAAAATGTGAGGTTTACGCCGGAGGTTGCCGCAAACGGGGCCGAGAAGAGGAGGCCAAATTCTTCCATCAACTGGCTGAGAAATACCGGCCATAGAAGACAGAAAACAGAATACAGAAGTCAGATGACAGCGAACGGAAGACAGCGGACAGATAGGTGGAGGCAGTTATTCGTTATAGTAGAATTATGCGGTATTCTGGATCACTTATGCAGTCACCCATACCTAATACCCACTCCCTAAATTTCTACATTGAATACTTCTTAAATCCATTGGATCTCGAGGTCTTACAAAATTCTTGCATTCCCAAATTCGATTTGATAGGTCTTTGGCACGCTTCCTCTATTGATTTATATTCAATGCCACCCTACGTTATGATTTGGCAAAACCAAAAAGGGGCAATTAGTTTTTCATTCCGAAAGTGGTTAAGCAAAATCATTAACAGTTTAACCCTAAAGGAGGTCTAGATGAAAAAACTATTTATTTTTGTTTTAGCCCTGATCTTCGGTTTTTTCATTTTCATAGGGTGTGCTGAAGAAGAATCCAAAACTAAAGAAAAGGCTGCTGCTGGAGGACCGGCCAAGGCAACCTTTGTTACGATCGGCACCGGCGGGATTACCGGTGTTTATTATCCAACCGGTGGGGCGATTGCCAGAATTGTTAACAAGAAGAGAGACAAATACGGTATCCGTGCGACGGTTGAATCAACCGGTGGTTCGGTGTTTAACGTAAATGCCGTTATGGCCGGTGATTTGGAGTTTGGCGTTGTCCAGTCCGACAGGCAGTATCAGGCCATTAACGGACTGGCCGAGTGGAAAGACAGAGGCAAACAGGAAGATCTGCGTGCCGTATTCAGTGTCCATCCGGAGTCGATCACCCTGGTTGCGGCGGTTGACGCCGGTATTGAAACAATCGAAGATCTCAAAGGCAAACGGGTCAACATCGGCAACCCCGGTTCCGGGCAGCGCCAAAATTCCATCGATGCGCTTACCGCCGTGGGGATTGATTATAAAACTGATTTAACGGCCGAAAGTGTCAAGGCCGCCGAAGCTCCCGGTCTGTTACAGGACGGTCGAATTGATGCCTTCTTTTACACTGTCGGGCATCCCAGCGGCGCCATCAAAGAGGCGACTGCCGGCGCTCGCAAGGTACGAATTGTCTCTGTTACCGGTTCCGGGATTGACCGACTCATCGCCGAAAATCCTTACTATGCCAAGGTGAAGGTTCCCATTTCGCTTTATCCGGGTGCCCAAAATGATGCCGATGTCGAAACCTTTGGTGTAAAGGCGACGTTTGTCACCTCCGCCAAAGTTCCGGAAAATATCGTCTACGCCATTACCAAGGAAGTTTTTGATAATTTTGATGACTTCAAAAAACTTCATCCGGCTTATGCGGTTTTGACCAAAGAAAACATGATGGATGGTCTGTCCGCACCTTTGCATGCGGGTGCTGAAAAATATTACAAAGAAGCCGGGTTGAAGTAAGCAAAAACAACCAGCCTGCCTGCATGGCGGCGGTTTCGAAAACCACCGCCTCTAACTTGTTCTGATAACCTTTACCGTTTACAGCAAAACCTGTTTAGCCACTCATGTTGCGCGCGTTCTCTATTTTTGCCGTTGCGCCGGGCTCTATCCGATCTATGTGAACATCTTAATCTGCTGATATTTGTCAAAATTGGATACCGGTCCGGAATGCCAGACTTGTTTTTGGCGTCAATCATTGTTGACAGTTTAGGTGATCACGATGAGTAACCCTGAAATCCAAAGCTGGTCCCAGGGGCTGCTTATTTTTGCAGTGGCCTGTGTCGGAAACTTTGCCTTTGCTTCGGCAACCCGGGGCTGGTTTGTGGCCAAAAACAGAATTTACGAGATCCCGCTGTTTCTATGTGTCACGCTAAGTTTGATGCGGCCGGATTTGATTGCAAGCTGGATTGGAATTCCGCATGAGCAAAGGTACTGGACGTATCTTATCGGCTTGGTGCTCTATGGCTTCCGGTATCTGATACAGCGACCGCGCGCTCCAAAAACAGCTGCCGCTCCGGTCATGGCATGAGACAGCGCTTTTTATGAGTAATATTCACCACAGAGTTTACAGAATAAACCGAAAACAGAAAAGGAAATGATTATGGGTGCTGCAAAAAAAATTCTGGTAGCGATTGGAACTAGCAAGTACACGCAAAACCTGTTAAACTATGCGGCAGAAATTGCTGAATCCATGAACGCTGAACTGATTATTGCCAGCATTATTAATGCGCGTGACGTTGCAGCCGTGGGAACTATCGCGGCCATGGGCTATGACGTGGATAGTGGAGATTATGTGGCGGGGATACAAGCAGATCGCCAACAGGAGTTCGATAAGATTCTGAAAAAAATGGCCCGCCCGCTGGAAAACGTTCGTACGGTTTTTAATATAGGCGATCCCGGCGATCAATTGCTGAAAATTGCCGTTAAAGAAAATGTCGATTTAATCGTCATGGGCATTAAAGGCCGAACGGATCTGGAGTACATCTTTGTAGGATCTGTTGCCGAAAAAGTTTTCCGTCGCTCCCCGATCCCAGTATTGTCTTACCGTGATGAAGCGAATGCTGAACGATTGAGAAAACATATCGATCTTTCTTAGCGGTTCATAGGTTTTATCAAGTTGCCGCCCAATTCTATTCCCGCTAGCAGTGCGAAGACAAGGCGCTGAGACGACCGTTGCATTGATCATGAGTCACTCAAACAATTTCGGGCCGGCACCTTGGATGGAGGGCATGATGTTCAGATATCTTTCTGCGATGCTCATTATCCTAAGCGCTGGGGTTTTGATTTGTTTTTATCCGGCTCATGCCGCTGATCGGTTTACGGATAATGGCGATGGAACCGTTACCGATCATAAACTCGGTCTCATGGGGTCTAAAACGGACAATCACGGCGATGTCAACTGGAACCAAGCTGAGCGATGGGTGAAATATACCTTTGCCTATACGCTTGCAAAGAAATATGACAACTGGCTCCCCGCTGCTGGCATCTGGCAAAATAATTTTGAGCGATCAGGGGTAGCCAGCGGCAAGCGGCCAGTCGCCAGTTTTATTTCTGGGTGACCCTTAGTACCTCTTCCGTTGTCGTGATGCCTTCCAAAACCTTCTGCATGCCGTCGACGCGCAACGTTCTCATTTTTTGCCGCACGGCCTCGGCTTTTATCCGGCTTGAATCAAAGGTTTTAAGAATAAGGCTTTTTAACCGTTCGGTGAGCACCATGATTTCAAATATACCGATTCGCCCTCTGTAGCCGGTGCTGAAACAATTTTCACATCCGACGGCTTTATAGATCTGTTTTTCTTTAAAATGATCCGGCGAAAAACCGATGCTTTGCAAATAGATGGGGTTGGGGACATAGGCTATTTTGCAGTCATCACATAACACCCGCACCAAGCGTTGGGCCACCACCGCCAAAACCGATGAAGAAATCAAAAATGGTTCCACCCCCATATCCACCAACCGTGTGATCGCGCTGGAAGAATCGTTGGTGTGAAGGGTTGAGAACACCAGGTGTCCGGTCAGGGCGGATTGAACCGCAATTTCAGCCGTCTCTTTGTCCCGGATTTCGCCAACCAGTATGACATCCGGATCCTGGCGGACGATGGATCTGAGGCCGCGGGCGAATGTCAGGTCGATTTTGGGATTGACCTGTATCTGACTGATACCTTTGATCTGATATTCAATCGGATCTTCGATGGTAATAATATTGATGTTGGGTTCATTGATAGACGATAGCACGGCATACAAGGTCGTGGTTTTACCGCTTCCGGTGGGTCCGGTGTTCAGAATGATGCCATTGGGAGATGCCACCAGCCTTTTCAGCAGCTTCAATCTCCCGGGCGCAAGGCCAAGGTCCGGCAGCTCAAGCAGGGATCCGGATTTATTCAACAATCGCAGAACCAGGCGTTCGCCAAATGCGGTCGGGATTGTGGAAACCCGCACATCGATATCCTGGTCGCCGATTTTGACTTCGAAACGCCCGTCCTGGGGCAGTCGTTTTTCGGCGATGTTCATTTTTGCCATGACCTTGACACGCGAGATCAAAGCCGGCTGGATCCACTTGGGCGGGGCCAACAGGTCATACAGTATGCCGTCCACCCGATAGCGGACCGTGAAACTGTTCTGGTAGGGTTCGAAATGAATATCACTGGCCCGCGCTTTGATGGATTGGGAAATGATATGATTCACCAGTTTGATGATCGGCGCATCGCTGGTGTCATCCAACAAATCGGCAGTTTCTTCGATTTCGCTGATAATGGTGCTGCCGTTTTCCTCCATGTTCTGGACCAGCTGCTCGGCCGAATCCCGGCGTAAATCATATTGCAGGTTGATCGCCGCTAGAATCGCCTCTTGAGTGGACAGAACCACGCGATATTCACTGACTCCTAAAGTCTTGACGAGATCATCCAGGGGTTGAAAATTCAAGGGGTCGTTGATGGCAATAACGCATCCCGCAGGGAATCGGGCGTCATCTGTTTGAGGGGCATGCCGGGGTGCCAGACCGCAATCTTTGGCGGCGATGGGCTGACTGTATTCCAGAGGGACCAGACTATATTTTTTTAAAAACTGGATGGAGACCTTTTGGGTGAAATCCGACTCGGTGTTTTCAAACGGAAGCCTTGTCCAGAAAGGAATATCATACTGGATGCTCAATGCCTCAAGCAGATGGTTTTCCGATAGATTTTTTTGATCGACCAGAATTCGACCGATGGTTCCGCCGGTTTCGGTTCGGACACGTTCGGCTTCGGACATCTGCTCGTCATTTAGCCCGAACCTGTCTTTCAGTATTTCAGTTAATCGCTGTATCATGATCTCATTAATATAATTTTATTTCCCCTTCTTTGATGGTATCCATCTGACCTTTTTTATCTTCCATTATTTCGCGTGCTTCTGCCGGACTCTTGATCACGCGCGGCGTTAGAAATATGTACAGGTTGGTTTTTTCGTTTGCTTCGGATTTGTCCCGGAACAGCCAACCTAAAATAGGGATGTCGCCCAATACCGGCACCTTGGTTTCGTTCTCGGTCGTGGAGTCCTCAATCAATCCGCCGATGACAACGGTTTGGCTGTCTTTAACGATAACCGTCGTGTCAACGGTGCGTTTTTGGGTTACCGGCAGTGTCGATGAAGTCGTCAAGGTTGAGGCCAGATCGATGTTGGTGACCTCCAACGAAATTTTCATGCGCACAAGACGGCCTTCGGTCACGTGCGGGGTGATTTTTAATATTTTACCCACATCCCTGTATTCAAAAGACTCAAATGTTCCGCCGGAAGGATCGGTGGTCGAACGGGTCTGATACGGCCGGTTTTCCCCCACTGTGATGCGGGCCTCTTCGTTATCGGTGGTCAGTACCTGGGGAGTGGATAGAATGCGAAATTCATCGTCGGTTTTAACGGCGTTGATTATGGCGGCGATGTTGGAAACCAGGAGTCCGGCAATATTCGTTTGTTCGGTGATCAAGCCGACCGTTAAGCCGCCCTGGGCTAATGCGCCTGGATCGATGAGGCCCTGGCTACTAAACTGGCCGCCAATGGCCGTCTCCTTGCCGGAAATCGAGGTCTCGCCGAATGCCTGCCAGTCGATACCGATGTCCAGGCTTTTATCCATATCGACTTCCATGATCAGCGATTCAATAAAAACCATGGAGCGCGGGATATCGAGTTTTTTGATCACCTCTTCCAGAACCAGGTAGTCTTCCTGATCGGCCATGATAATCAGACTGTTGGTGGCCTTATCGGCCGAGATCCTTACTTTGCCGGAGACCACCGGAGCACCTTTTTTGCCCTTGGTCGTTCCGGTTTCCTGGGTCGGCACTTCTTGAAGCACTTTGGCCAGCTCTTCGGCCGTTGCGTTCTCGCAATAATATACATGGATTTTTCCCTTACCCCGGGGGGTTTCTTTGTCGATCATGGCAATCAGTTGCTTGATCCGCAGGGTATCTATTTTATTGGCTAACAGGATGATAAGGTTGGTGCGCTCATCGGCAACCATGGCGACCGCCTGCTCCGGGGCACCCTTGGGCGGCTTGCGTGCGGGCTTGAAAACACTGCTCAACAGGCTCACCATTTTGGTTGCATCGGCGAATTGAATCGGAATCACCGAAATTTCCTGCCCGATTCCCGGAATATCAATTTGCCTCAGGATTTTAAGCAGCCGCCGGATGTTTGAATGCACATCGGTGATAATCATCATATTGGTCGGCTGATAGGCTAAAATCACGCTGCTTTTGGATACCATCGGCGTAAACAACCGCTTGATTTCAACTGGATCGGCATATTTTAAGGGTATCAGCTGGGTGACGACCTTATCTTCGGGGCTGGCCGCTTCCTCCCGCAAGAGGGTTTTTATATTTTTCGAACGCGCATCCGGTGAGGGGACAATTTTAACGATATCTCCAGCTTTTACGGTGGTGTAACCGTGGACCTCCAATACGGACTCAAACACCTTGTAAGCTTCTTTGAGCGATATTTTTGAGGGGGATATAATCGTCACTTTGCCTTTGACCCGTTGATCGACCACAAAATTGGTTGCGGTCAGCTCGCTCATAAACTTGATAAAAACGTTGATATCCACATTGTTAAAATCAATTGACACAAACTGCTCCGCGTTTGCAGGCTTCTGTGACCCCGACTTGACCTCTTGCGCCAGGCTGAATTTCACCAGGCGGGGTTGAAAGGCGAACATCACCGCCAGGGCCGCGATAATTGGCATTAAGCAACATTTGAAATTTATCTTCATTTTTTCCAACCACTTCTATTCAATTTTATAGTTAAGGACCCGCTTCCGCCCGCGCCGGTTTAATTCGACCTGCACCTCGGAAGCCGAAGTTAGGTCGCCAAAGATTCTCATTGCATCCTCCACCGTTTCGATCGGGTCGCCGTTGACGCCGGTGATGATGTCTCCATTGCGCAAGCGCATTTTTCTGAAGATCGTATTGGGTTTGATCCCTGTGATGGAAATTCCCGCTGGTCTGCCTTCTTCGATATGCGGCCGGATCCGGGCGGATTCCATAAGCTGATCCAGATTTTCCAGAGCACTCTCAATCTGATCACTTTTCAACGTTAGCTGGCGCGGATAAGAAGATACAGGCAGTTTGGGAGGTGAGGCCGCCGGCCTTGTGGCCACCCGCGGTTTTTCTCTACCCTTCTTTGCTGCTCCGATTTCTTCCATCCCCAATATTTCATCGCGATCGTTTACACTCAGAACGACCTTCTGCCTTAAAATCAATTTTACGGTTGCATCTTGAATGCTATCCCCGACGCGATACAGTTGCTGTTTTCGGGTTTTTGTATCCTCAATAACGGCATAGGCCTTGCGATCGTGCCCCGTTACCGTTCCCCAGAGCTTTAGGTTAAGGTCGGTTTCCTTCAGATTATCAACATCGATCGCCTGGGCAGGAGCCGCGATATCCGGATTCGTATTGAATAGATTTCGTTTCGTAATGGCGCGATAACGTGACAAAGGCGGATGGTCATCTTGTTGTTTAAACGTCACTTCGTTCGAATATGTTGGCGGCATCTCGCCGGTGTCCAGCCAGGCGATGCTGATGGTGTAAAAAGCGCGGACGCCAAAATAAACGCCTGCGGTAACCAGCAGCACATTGACGATCATAAAGTATTTTTTAGCCGTCATTGTCATCCACATAATGCAGGGCCCGGATCATTTAGTTGCGCTTATTCGCATGCAAATGATCACAATATGTATTTTTAATGGTTGCGCTTAAAATCGCAAAGACCCGCTGCTTTGCGATCGATCAAAAAAATGAATATCGGGGTGAATCCATGGGGCCTTTTATCTTAAAGGGAAAGCCCTGATTTTCCAAATTGCTGCCTTTGAGCAGTTCCGGGACATTCTGGCCCAGCTTGGCGAGTATTGCCTCATGCGGCTTTACGGTTCCGGATAAATTTAGAATTTTTCTGGCTGAAGGACCGCTAAAATTTATCGATCCGGCGACATCGGCCTCCAATTGATTGCCTTCGAGCTGACAGCGGTTAATCGTCAAAGAGCGACTGTTGAGCGCCAGCTCGGCTTCGATCGAGTCAAACCTTATCACGTTTTGATTGAACACAGGGGGTGAAAATTCAATTTGTCCGCCCATTAGCGTCAAATCCCCGGTTAGCATCGGATTGGGCGTATTTGATTTAAATGTCAGCGCACCTTCCAAATTGCCCGAGATTTTGTGTGTCGTTACAACGCTTAAGGCTTCTATTTGATTTACCTGTATCCCGGTAAGATCAGCATCAACTATCACCTCCCGGTCCGGAGATTTTTTAATAATGTCCGCACGACCTTTTAGAATTCCGCCATAGCCGTTGCCCTCAAACCTCAGATGGGTTGTAGCTAAAAATAATGATACAATATCCGGAGATATTTTTAAATCGTCAAGGCCGGCGATGGCCTCTCCCAGATGATATACGCTGACGCTATAGAGCTTTAACCCCGGTGGAAAAGCGGGTTTTACGCGACTAATTTTCACCGTCAGATACGGGTGTGCCAGACGAACCCGATCCGCCAGGTATTCTTTTATCGCATCGGACGGAAAAAGATAATAAAAAAAGAACAGGGTCGCGCAAAGGATGTATATCGCCCATGAAATCCGACTGTTAAAAATTTGCATACAACAGTTGTTATTTGTTATTTGTTATTAGAATCCCAATTGAGTTTTAACTCAATTGGGTTTTTAGGCCTCCATGGTTTCAACTTGCAAAATTACGTTAATGAGGCCCTGTTTTTTTTCTTTTTTTGAAATGGAGACTTTCTTCACCAGGACCATATTTTTTGATGTTTCAACACTGTACAGGTATTTGGCGAGCTGTTCCAGGGTAATATTATCCAATTTCATTTCAACCCGTGAAATATTATATTTACTGTTTTTCTGGATCGTTTTTGACGGCTTCATATAGCTGATACGGTCCTTGATTCCGGCCTGGCCGGCCAGCTGATCCAGGAACGAAAAAAGCGTAAACCCCTTTTCCCTTTTGCTAAAGCGGATTTTCGACAGCTGCATCTTTTCCTGCAAAGCTTTATGTTCCGCATGAAGGCGTCGCATTTCTTCAAGTTCACCTTTTTTAGCCTGCAGATTTCGTTGCATCTGTTTTCTGCTTTCAAAAAAGGGATTGACAACAAAGTGGACCAGGATCAGCAATCCTATTATGCAGCCGGCTGCGCAAATAATGTATTTTTCGCGCCGGTTGAGCTTTTTAAGGTTCAGATATTTTTTGATGAATTCCATCGTAAGTAACGTTGCTCACTTTTTATAATGCCACCTTTAACATAAAACGAACTTCATTTCCCGAGCGATCAATGTTGGCAGAGCTGATGGTAACTTTTTCAAAATACTGGATTTGCTCCAGGCGGCTTTTAATGTCATCCACAGAATTGAATGTATCCGTGGTGCCGGAGATTAACACATTTTCCGGCTGAATGACCAACCGGGTAAAATCCACTTTGATATTATTTGGAATGTTCTCGCTGATGCTGTTTAAAATATCTATGCTGCGAATATGGGGGCCGGTTTCGGCCTGAAAGGCAGCATTTTTCTGGGTTTCCCGCATCCTGGCCTGCATCTCCTGATAGGGATAACGGATGGTTTTCACTTCCGGAAATGTAGCCTTAAAGATCTGATTCATCTGTTGCTCGATCCCACGGACCTGCTTGTTGATGGTATAGGTTCCCATCAGTACGTTAAAGAACATCAACACCAATACGGCTGCTGCCAGTATACCGGTTTTGATCAAAGGGGTCTTGTGTTTGGATAAAAATTTCTGGGCGGCAAACTGGCCTTTGTGGAAATTGAGCGTATCGAAGCTTTCGACCTCCATCAGCGTCAACGCCAGGGCATTGTCCATTTGAGCCGGGATCCAGGGGTTTCCCGTGTAACTTTCCACCGGGATGTTCAGACGATCAGCCACCGAGGCAGCCGTAACCGGTATATTTAGCGCCTTGCTGATATATGCGGCCATATTGGTCTCATCCAGTCCGATTCCACTGGCCACTACCTCGATGGGCTGAAGATTCAAATCGGAGGATTCCTGAAAGGCCGCCAGTGTTTGCTGAATTTGCGCACAAAGCAGCTTTGCTTTAGAAGGGCCGGCCGTCGGCAACGGAAACGATCGTACGAGCTGCAAGCGATCGCCTGCGAGCATAAAAAGGGTGCCGGCGGCTTCGTCAATTTCGATAAAAAGCTGTTCCTCCTCCAGCTCTGCCTGATGGGCCAGACACAGGGCGGTGGGCAAACCACTGAAAGTAAGCTTTTCAGGGTCAACTTCAATCGACGCCAGGGCTTCAATGTACGGCGTTAATCGGTTTTTTTCAATCGCCGCTGCAATGAGTTCTGTCTGGTCTCCCTCAAGAGAACCATTCAAGGGCTGAAAATCAACAACCAGGTCGTCCACCGCATAGGGCAGTGTCGGTTCAAGCTCAAATGGAAGAACCATTCTGATTTTTTTAGTATTGTTGAAAGGAACCTGAAGATTCCGGAAGGTAAAATGACCCGCAGGAATGGAAACGACATAGTCACTGCCGCTTAAATCCATTTTTTCCGTCAGAATTTCCAAAGCAGCCGTCAGTCCTTTTTCAGGGTCGTCCGGATCGGAAAAGGCTAGGTGAATATAATCATCCACCCGGTATTCCCGCAGGCTGCTGTTTAAAAGCACTGCACTTACGGAGTGATTTCGGATATCAATGCCGAGAACTTTTCTGCTCATCAGGTATTTCTTTCTTAGGTCGCTTTATTCGATATGATATTGAATAATTTTTATCACGAAAGCACGAAAATTCGAAGACACGAATTGGATTATTTTCGTGCTTTCAGAATTTCGTGTTTTCGTGATTGTTTTTAGGTCGAATCGCGTTGACTCTGATTCTCACTACTCCGTTTGATGACTTAAAATATTACACGTCCATTTGCCGGTTTTTGCATTTTGGATTCGCCGAACCACCGCCGTAACGGTCAATGCAGAATTGTTGACCTTTGCTACTGACAAAATTCTGAAAATGTCACTTGCGGTGGTGATCAGATTTGTATCCAGATTAATCCCGCTAGCTCCGGCGATGTCTTTATACCACGTTGGGTTTGATAAGTCAGGGGTATCTTTATTCGTGGCGGCGTCCTGGCGCAAATCGAAAAAGGCCTGGGCCATGTCCACGTTTTCAGAGGGCAGCATGGCGACCAGCACCGGAAGTTCGGCGGTGAAGATGTTAATTTTTCCGGGAAAAGTGAACGACGTACCGGCTCCCGGTTTCATGCCGTATTCGGTTAAAAAGCTCGCTATGCCGGGCTTTTCGGTGCTGCCGTAAAATAATTCCGGCGTTATGCCCTTGACGAGCAATAAGTCATTGATGTCGGATATCGGACCGTTACGAGAGCTATAAGATGGACTTAAATCCTGATAATAACTGGATTCGGCACCGCTTAATCCCGTAATGGCCTCATCATCACCGAAATCGAGCCAGTCTTTGAGTGAATTGATAATTGCCGGCGGCTGGCTATCCTCCGGTGTTTCCTCATTGTCATCCTTGAAATAGTTTAAATACCGCTCCAGAAGCAGGCGTTGGGATTCGTTGAAATTGCGGCTGTCGGGAAATGTTACCAGGGCATTTATCTGAATTCGGCCCATTTCATCGGCAATGGTGACCGCAAGGGTTCCGGCATCGAAAGGAATTTCGCTCAGCAATTCATTGATTTTATCTGAATTTGCCCAGTCTTCCTGAAGAGAATCGATATTTGACTCCGCCCGATCTTTTACCAGCAGCGCTATGGCAGCATGAATACCGGAAGATGCCATGTGCGATAGGGTCAGGCGATCCCTTGTAACGGCTGTTGATAGAACCGCAAAGCGTGCCCGGCGATTGTATTCCAGAGCCAAGGCTACGAGAATTGTCGTCACGGAAATCGTCAACAAAAGGGCGATGCCCCGGTTGTTGCAAATCGTTTTTGCCATTCCTGACATACTTAGCTGGTTTTCTCCCGCAATAAAGGCAATAATACCCGGGTCTCAAAGGTTTTCGTGGTGGATTTGTTTGCCAATTCCAGTCGAATTGCGATGACCTTTGGAGTGGCATAACCGAATTCATCCGAATCCG
>JASFGZ010000014.1:0-23454 GCA_050123495.1 Desulfobacterales bacterium | reverse complement strand
ACCGAACAAGCCCGAATTTACCAGGCCCCAGCTGCCGTTATGCTGCCGGCACAAATCATCAATTAATTTAGCGGCCATTTTATAGGCAGTGACCGGGTCGGATTTTGCCCGCCTAGTGTCGGAGCCGGTGTCATTATCGAATTGAAAAACCGTACAGGCAAATATCTTGCCCGAAGACAGCTGCTGGGCTGCGCGATGCAGAAACGAATGACCTGTAAGCAGGTCAGGGTAAACGGATAGAATCGATTTTTGAATACTGGCTGATGTGCGCGCACGCTTCTTTTTTAGATCTTCCGCTTCGGCTTTAGAATAAAGAAAGTGGCGCGTGGACTTCCGGTTGTGGTAGAGCTCTGAATATTCTTGCGTCATTTTCTCAGGCTTTCTGTGTCAGGTCTGCAAAGGCAGTTTCAATAATCGATAATTCATCCTTCTGGATGGTTCGGGGATCCATAACGAACAGATCGTCTTCAATTCT
This sequence comes from Desulfobacterales bacterium, assembly GCA_050123495.1. GTDB lineage: Bacteria > Desulfobacterota > Desulfobacteria > Desulfobacterales > JAHEIW01 > JAHEIW01. Next base: position 22,979 of record JASFGZ010000014.1, on the reverse strand, counting down.
GCCGATGATCGGCGGATCATTAGACCGCATCCTTTTTTCCAGGGCGTTGGGTGATATCCCTTTAATTTGTATGCCGATGCATAAACTGGGAAGCTCCATCAGGGGTAGCGCACCGCCGCCGGTTTTTGAATATCGCTCGATGAGCCGGATGTGCATGCGCGTATCACCGATATTTTTTAATGCATCCGCCAGCTGCTGGGCCCGCTTTTGAATTTCTTTCAGTGGCAGCATGATCATACGTAAAGTGGGAATGATACGCGCTGCTTTTTCTTCATCGCGATACAAACGCAGGGTGCTTTCCAAGGCGGCCAGGGTGAGTTTGTCAATCCGCAGCGCCCGGGTTATCGGATTCTTCTTAATCTGGTCGACGACCTCGGTTTTCCCAACGATAATTCCGGATTGCGGACCGCCAAGAAGTTTATCACCGCTGAACGTAATCACATCGGCTCCGGCTGCAACGGATTCCTGAACGGTGGGTTCTTTTAACAGGCCGTATTTAGAAAAATCAATAAATGTCCCGCTGCCCAAATCCTCCATAACCGGCAACTGGTGTGCGGCCCCCAGATCTACAAGTTCGCGCAATGATACTTCTGCGGTAAAGCCGACGACACTGTAATTGCTGGTATGGACTTTTAGGAGCAATCCGGTATTTGGAGCGATGGCATCTTCGTAATCTCTCAAATGGGTGCGGTTGGTGGTACCCACTTCCCTTAGAATGCCGCCGCTTTTGGCCATTACATCCGGGACCCGGAACGAGCCGCCGATTTCGACAAGTTCACCCCTGGAAACAACAACTTCTTTGTTTCTTGCAAGGGTTTCCAGGCACAGCAAAACGGCGCCGGCATTGTTATTGACGACCATTGCCGCCGCAGCGCCGCTGATTTCGCAAATCAGATCTTCCACACAGCTGTAACGGGAGCCGCGTTTTCCGATATCTAAATCATATTCCAGATTTGAGTAGCGACTGGCAATTGTTATCAGATTCTCAACGACTTCAGCGGCCAGCAGAGAGCGTCCTAAATTGGTATGCACCACCACTCCGGTCGCATTAATCGTGTTTTTTAGATTGGGTGTCATGGCATTTTTAGCGGCATGTTTTACCGCATCCATCAGGTGGGGATCCGAGAGGCTTTTATTATTGATGGTCGGATCATCGTTGAGAATCGCCCGGCGTCTGTTATCAATTACACTGCGAATAGAGTTGACCACCACCGTTGGGGGAATATCATTAAAAAAAATGTCCTCAGCGGCAAGCGCCATGAGGTGATCTACACCCGGAAGCTTGCGTAAAAGCGCCTGCTGGCTAGAGTTGATCGGTATCAATTTTTTCTTCTGAGTTTTTGCTTTTGCCATTTGTGTCTGCCTGTGCGGCCCGGCCGCGGCGAAGCCCCGCGCGAAGCCGGGTCCGTGGCGAATTACCTTATCTTCTGAATTTTCCGCCAATCACCCTGTTGCAACTCAAATGCATTCGCCACACCGTCTTTACGATCCCGTCAGAGCCAATTCCGGCGAAGATTCCAGCGCTTGGACCGGGATATGATCAACAAGCTTCGGGAACTCGGAGATCGATAGTCCAATTTTTTCCATTCTGGCGGCCAGAGCTTCGGTATTCAGACGCTCCAACTCCAGTCCGGTATGAAATCTGCTCATTAGCAGATCAGCCAGGTAAACGATATGGACCAACTCCTGGTGCCGTATCGCATTTTCGGGTAAATGGTGAAATCTGATGGTTTCAATCAGGGACTCGGGAAAAGACCAGTTCAGGGCGAGGTCAGCACCCACTTCGGAATGATCGGTTCCGAGCACCTGTTTTTCAACTTCTGAAAAATTCTTTCCTTCTTTGTTTAATTCACGATAAAAAAGAGGAAACCCCGAATTTATAAATTGATCGAGTACCACTTTGCCGATATCATGCAGCAGACCGGCGGTGTAAGCCATTGAGGGTTCAACCTTTCCCGTTAAATTAGCCAATTTTTCGGCAATGACGGCCGTACCGACTGCATGGTGATATAACCCACCTTTGCAAAGAGAATATCCCTTGCCGGTCTGATTAAAGAAGCCATTTAAAGATGCTGAGATGACAAATTTTAGCAAAAGACGTTGCCCCAGCATGACCAAGGCATGATCTAACGACTCGATCTTATTTCGACTGGCAAACATAACGGAGTTGCAAAGCTGAAGGGTTCGGGCACTGATCACCTGATCTTTTCGGATTTCCTCGGTTACATTTTGGATTTCATAAAGCTCTTCATTAATTATTCGCAATATTTTTAAAGCAACCTGAGGAATCGGTTGTAAGTCCTTTAGAGACCTGCTGATTTGGTCCGGCTCGGGTATATTAATATCGGCATCGGCTGAAAGTTTGTCAAACCCGGCCGGCTCAATCCGGCATTTCCCTGTATTCAAATCCAGGATAAGGTGGCAGGTAAAAAATCCGCCGGTTTCCAATTGTTCGACTTGAATGTTTTCATCGGCAATGAACTGCATCACGCGCTCGGCGGTGCGTCCCCCTATATCTAATTCAAGATCGGAATCATCTATCGGGCCTACCAGGGCACCTCCGGCAATGCTGGCCCGGATGTTTTCCGGTGCCGCCCCCGCTTCATATAACGCCTGCAGAAAAAGCGGGAACCCGGTGGATGCATATTTTTCGGGTTGGGACACGTCTTCAAGCGATATGGGCTCTGGAAGCAAGAGATGTATCAAGCCCCCGACACCGGCCACAGGGTCGTGCAGGGCAACCCCAACACACGTTCCCAGGTAGGCTTCCAGGATCATTGGCTTTATCGTATCGACACGGTAGCTTCCGGCAGCGATAGGGTATCGAACTTTGTCTGACATAATGATATAAAAATACTTCGCATTGTCTGTAAGTATGAAAAATTTATCACATATCATCATAAAGTCAATTATTTCAATATATTTCTTAATCCCCGCTGCCATTGAAGTAAAATTTACTTTATCGTTTAATTCATATAAGATATGTTACAACGCCAGGTAAAGGCTTTAGCGGCGTTATATCGAAGGTGGTTTATCGAATTTCAATCCGATGCTGCCCGGGTGGAGAAGATCGAAAGCGGCGAGTATTATCAACGGTGGATGAAGCAACATTATAAGGTTTGAAAAACATCACCTTGAATTTTAATTAACCGCAGACAGACGCAGACGGCCGCAGATCTTTTATTCGGGGGACCTGCCCGAATAAAAAAAGTCATCGCTTCGCGATCCTTAAATAGGGTTCTTAATATCATCGAGCATCGAGAAACACATTGCGCCAGTTTCTGAAAGTCTTCTATCGGCTATCTGGCAAGCGAATGACGAGAGGATATTGCTATGAAACAGGGTAAGGATTATATCATTTTTCCACTGGATGTGCCTTCAATCGACACGGCCAAGCATTATGTCGAATTGCTGGCCGAAAGTGTCGGTCTGTTCAAGGTCGGTCTTGAACTGTTTGTTCGCTCGGGGCCTGAGATCATTGAGTACATCCATACGCATAGCAATGCCCGGGTATTTTTGGATTTGAAACTGCATGACATACCCGCCACGGTTGGCCGTGCAATAGCACGGATTTCAGACCTCGGGGTTGCATTTACCACGGTTCATGTGGGTGAGACCCAACAGATGCTGGAGGCGGCCGTCGAGGGCAGTCGGGGAAAGGTCGGTATCCTGGGTGTTACCGTCCTCACCAGCGTTTGCGCGGAGGATTTGAAAACAGCCGGTTATCGGGAGGATTTTTATAGCGATTTGCCGCGCGCAGTGATCCAAAGGGCTCAGATTGCCCGTAAAACCGGATGTGCCGGAGTGATATGCTCAGGCCTCGAAGCACAGCAGATTAAGGAAAAATTGGGCGCGGATTTTCTTGCGGTTACACCCGGGATCCGTCCGGCCTGGGCGGTTACTGAAAAAGAGGATCAGCAGAGAATTACCACACCGGGCCAGGCCATATCCGCCGGTGCGGATTATCTGGTGATTGGGAGACCGATCCGGGATGCCGAAAATCCCAAGCAGGCAGCGGCCCGAATTGCTGAAGAAATAGAAAATGTGCTCTAGCGCTTAAGATTTCATTTTGCACCCAAGTAAAATTCGATCGGCCCTTGTTCACCACAAGCCCGCTTCATTACATGCTTTTTTGATAAACGGATTTTCGTTCTTTTGAATCTTTTCAATCCGTCGGGCACGTTCACATTCCCAGCTATCCACAGGGTCCTGTTTATCCCAGGCCATGAAAAGCTTCCGGTCCTCTTTGGTGATGAACTCATAGCCGGGATAGGCCCAATCCATGTAAAAATAAATCCTCGCGATGTCCCCTCTAACCTCAGCCGGGGGTTCAACTTTATCAAAGGCGATCTCAATATCACAATCGCCGAACTCCTGATTTTCTTCAGGAATCATACCGAAACCGCGATTTGACTTTAGCCCTCTGATTTCCCCGATAACGGGAACTAAATTATAAAGATCACTTTGCATTAACCTGAATTTTCGATTCACTTTTTCAGCACAATTTCGACCCTTGAAAGGTCTGCCCCTGTTATCCAGGCATTCCGGATGACCATCGCGCCATTCTGAAAATTTGTATCCAAAAGAATCAAGCGGAACAATATGATCCCACTCAAGCTGCCGTGCTCTTCTCGATCTTCTTTTAGGAAGGTAGCCGTTATTGTGAACAACATATTTTCCTTGTGTGTATTGGGAACCACAATAAAAGGTGGTCTGTTGGCAACGGTAAATTCCCTTTATCAGGATTCTTTGCGCTTTGCTAAAGGATTGAATGGTCCGATTGCCTTTCCTCTCGGCATAAACAGACCCTGCAGCGAAACAGACCAATGTCAATGCGAGCGAAATGGGAGCAGAAATTTGGAGGAATATTTTAATTGAGAAGACCAATTTTGAGTAAAACATGAAATATTTCTCCTTGAACTCAAGAACAAAACCCCGCCTCTCTAAAAGAGAAATGGGGCTTTTAATGCAGCGCATTGATATCCTCCTTAAAGGTTATCCGTTGGCTTTTGATGATGAGAAGCAGCGCAAGGACATCCCAAGACGTTGATCATTTTCAACTCTCGCGACACCTTACGGTTAGCCGAATCCTTGCGCTGAGGTTATAGTTAGCAGCAATGATATTATTAAGTCAAGATTGATCCAAAAATAAAGGCCGGGCCAAAAAACCGACCCTGCCTCTAATAAACCCTCGATTCCAGTTATTCTAAAGTTGTATTCAAGATATATAAAGGTACGCTTGTCAGAACATCAGAAAATAACGATACACCGCAATACCGAGGATGACAGCACCCACGATCAAACCAAAGATCATCTGGTCCCTGCTAAACTTTTTCATAAAGATCTCAAATCAGGAATTGTGAAATTTCGGAATTGAGATATGGAATTCTTCCGAATTTAAATCCGCAATCATCAGCTATCTTTGTCAAGTTCAAAAGCCGAATGCAGGACCCGCACGGCCAGTTCGGTGTATTTTTCCTCGATGATACAGGAGATTCTTATTTCAGAGGTACTGATCATCATGATATTAATGTTTTCTTTGGCAAGGGCCGTAAACATCTTTGAAGCCACCCCTGAATGATCCTTCATCCCGACGCCGATTACCGAAACTTTGGCAATATTTTCGTCACCAAATACATTTTCGGCCTTGATTTCTTCCGCGATCTTTTTCTCCATTTCCAGCGCTTCCTTAAAACTGGCTTTCGGAACGGTAAACGTTAAATCCGTTTGTCCTTCGGCGCGGGTATTTTGAATGATCATATCCACCACAATGCCGCTGTCTGCAATCGACGTAAAGATTTTAGATGCAATTCCCGGTTTGTCGGGTACTTTTTTTAAGGTTATGCGAGCTTGGTCTTTGTCATGGGTGACGCCGGATACAACCAGACGCTCCATCCCGGAATTTTCATCCACCACCATGGTTCCCTCCTCTTCACTGAATGATGATCTGACGTGTAGGGGAATATTGTATTTTTTGGCAAAACCGACCGAACGAATTTGTAAAACTTTCGCTCCCAGACTGGCCATGTTCAACATTTCATCATATGAAATGGCATCCAGCTTTCTGGCCCGGGGGCAGATATTGGGATCGGCAGTATAGACACCATTTACATCGGTATAGATTTCACAGACGTCTGCCTTCAGCGCTGCGGCAATTGCGACTGCAGATGTATCCGATCCCCCCCGTCCGAGGGTTGTAATATTGCCGTTCGGATCACAGCCCTGAAATCCGGCGACCACAACGATGTTGCGCTGCTGCAACAGTTCTTTAATGCGATCGGCCCGGATATCTAGGATGCGGGCATTGCCATGGCACTGGTCGGTAAGAACTTCTGCCTGATGGCCCATCAGTGACTGTGCCGGGTAATTCATTGATTTTAGAGTCATGGCCAGCAGGGCGGAGGTTGTTTGCTCGCCGGTAGCCAGCAGAACATCGAGCTCGCGTTTATCGGGGATCTGGGAAATATTGGAGGCCATATTTATCAGATCATCGGTGATACCGGCCATCGCCGAAAGGATGACGACAACATCATTTCCCCGCTCATAGGTTTTCGCTACACGGGTGGCCACCTTCTGAATTCGCTCAAGGTTGGCTATGGATGTACCCCCGTACTTTTGTACGATTAAAGACATCTCGATTCCCTTTAAATTGATTTTTGCAGTGCTTTTAGCAAATTGCCGGCCTGATGTCCATATCCAAATATATCGATTTGGCGGGATTCTGCACCAATGAGCCGAAATTGAAGCGCAAGATGATCGGAAAGCAACTCTCCGGAAAGCTTATCCGCCCATTCGATCGCAATGACCGCATCCTGATATAGAATTTCATCCAGGCCGATGTCCTCAAGTTCAGATATATGCTCAATGCGATACAGATCCACATGGAACAGGCGCTGGCGTCCCGGGTATTCATTAATAAGGGTGAACGTCGGGCTGGTGACATAGTACTTTTCAGAAACATCAAGGCCTTTTGCCAATCCCTGAACAAATGCTGTTTTGCCGCTGCCGAGCTCACCGGTCAACGCGATGATGATCGGTTGATGGATTCCGGCGCCCAGAGTCTTTCCCAGTTGCTGGGTTTCTGTTACGGAATCGGTCGTTATCTGAATGTGTTTGTCAGCCATGGATTGGTTGTTGGTTATTTGTTATTGGTTATTAGTATGAAAAGATTTGAAATTGCCTTGCGTTGCTAAAATCTATTAACAAATAACGAATAACAAAGAACTTCAGCGCGGTGGGCTTTGCATCTCCATTAGCTTTTTAATTTCCGCCGGGATGGCGTTCATAACTTCACCGGCCAGATAACCAATGGGGCCAACGGTTTCCGCGAGCGTGTCGGCAGCGGCGCCATGCAGATATACGGCCGCATGGGCAGCTGCTTCCGGGGTAAATCCCTGAGTGATGAAGCCGGCAAGGACACCGGTTAGGACATCACCCATGCCGCCGGATGCCATGCCAGGATTGCCGGTGGGATTAATATAAGCGCTGCCATCGGGGTGCGCAATGACCGTTGCGGCACCTTTTAAGACCAGATGCACCTTGAAATTTATTGCAAAATCCCGGGCGCACTGCAGTCGATTCTGCTGAACTTCGGCAGGGCTTATATCCATCAGCCGTGCCATTTCTCCGGGATGGGGCGTGAGAACCGCCGGGATTTTGAGGTTTTTTAAAAATTGGGTCTGTCCGGCGATGTTGTTGAGTCCGTCGGCATCGATTACCACAGGGACCTGACTCCGGCCGACAATTTTTTTTACCAGGACGCGGGTTTCCTCAGTCTGGCCGATACCGGGTCCGATGGCCAGGCATGTTTTGCCGGCTTCAAGCCTCCTGATATCTTTAACGGCGCTGTTGCCGATGAGACCATTTTGGCTTTCGGGCAGGGGCGCGGTCATAACTTCCAGCACCTGGGTTTCGAGAATGGGATTTAGACTTTCGGCTATAGCCAGGGTAACCAAACCGGCGCCGGCCCGCATGGCCGACATAGCTGTCATGGCGGCTGCACCGGTTTTGCCAGGAGAGCCGGCGATTACCAGCAAATGACCGGTTCGACCCTTATGCGTGTCCGGAGAACGCGGCTGCAAGCAGTTGCGTATTTGCTCAGATGTCAGCAGGTATTGTTTCGGACCCACAGCTTGCACGACAGAGCCGGGGATCCCAATATCGATAATCTCAAGCCTTCCGGTGTATTCGGCTCCCGGATAAGTGAAATGACCAATTTTGGCCAAGGCAAAGGTGGCGGTACCTTGTGCCCGGATGCACGTACCACAAGGCTGGCCCGTATCTGAGTTTAAACCGGAGGGAATATCCACCGCAAAAACCGCAACGCCGTTACGATTGAGTTCGTTGATAAAATGTATGACTGTTTTGAATAGCCCTCTAACATCGGATGTTAGGCCGGTTCCCAAAATGGCATCTACAATCAGGCCATGGCCCGAGAGGCTGGATTTGGTTTTCGAAAAAGAATCTTCGTCCGGAATTTCGATGACCCGGATATCGAGCGGCACCAAGCGCTCGAGGTTGGTGGCGGCATCTCCTTTTAGAGCAGCAGTCTCTGCCAGCAGATAGACGGTAACATTGATGCCTTTTTTCGCGAGGCATCTGGCAATAACAAAGCCATCGCCGCCATTGTTGCCTTTGCCGCAAATAATGCCCACCCCGGCCTTTACCTGATCACCAAATTGATCCAACAACATGCGCGTGGCACCACATCCGGCCTTTTCCATGAGCTCCAGCCCTGGAATTCCATGGGTGTCGATGGTCTGGCGATCCATCGCCTGCATCTCACCGGCGGTTACGAGAATCATCTGCAGTTCCAACAATGAAAGCGGTTCACAGCGACACTTCTTCCAACTGAAAAATCTGCCTATATAAAAAATCACGAAAACTGGAAAGCACGAAATTTTATTTTCTTTTTCGTGTTTTTATTATTTCGTGCTTTCGTGATAAAAATCGCTTTTTGTTTCAAGTTCAGGTTCAATAGGTTCAAAGCGCCCGGATCAGTTCGATCATCTCTTTCACGGCCTTTTCCATTCCTGTCAGAAGTGCGCGAGAGACAATACTGTGGCCAATGCTGAATTCATCAATTTCGGCAAGGCCGCTAAATGCTTTGATGCTTTTGTAGCACAAACTGCGACCGGCCTTAACGCTGAGATTGAGTTTGTGGGCAAGTTTGATGGCATCAACAATCTTTAAAAAAGACTGGTGCCGTTTTTGGGCTGTTTTGGCTTCGCAATATGCACCGGTATGAATTTCCACAATGCCTGCATTTGTTCTGTGGGCCTGTTTGAGCTGTTCCGGCTCCGGGTCGATTAAAATGGCAACAGGTATGCCGCTGTTTTGCAAGGTGTCAACGGTTTCTGCTATTTCGTCTTTGTGGATAATCAGGTCCAGACCGCCTTCGGCGCTGAATTCCTCCCGTTTTCCCGGAACCAGCGTTACGTGATCCGGCTTTACGTCCAGAGCCATGCCGACCATCTCGGTGGTTGAAGCCATCTCCAGGATTAGTTTGCTCTGAATCGTCTGGCGAAGAATTCGAACATCCCTGTCACGAATATCACGCCGGTCATTCCGCAGATGCACGGCTATACCATCGGCTCCCGCTAATTCAGCCATCAGAGCGGCTGCCGCCGGGTCGGGAAATAGACTTTTTCTGGCTTCCCTCAAAACGGCCACCTGATTTATTTTTACTGCTAGCCCGGCCATCGCTGAATCTCCCACAAGTTAGGGGCTTCGCCCCAATTATTCCATCATTCCACTATAGCGCTAAAACTTCACTTCATGTCCATTATGCCATGTAAACGGCATAAAACCATTTTCCTTAAAGGGCACCATGCTTTCAATATCTTATAGAAATTCCCGAGACGTTAAGACGTTGCATGGATTATCTTAAAAAGTTCTTCTGTTTTTTTTTCCATTCTGCGGGCTTCTGTTTTTGTGTTTTCATGATCATAACCGCAAAGGTGCAAAATCCCGTGGATCAGAAGTTGGTCAAAGCGGTCTTGCATGCTGAGGCCGGCGTTTTGGCTTTCCCGATGAGCGGTTTCGGCTGAAATTACGACATCCCCCAGTAGGTTGGGCGTAATTTCTGCGAATCGGCCAGCGTGCATGGGAAATGCAATCACATTTGTCGGACCCTTGCGGTTGAGGTATTTGCGGTTGAATTGCGCTATCTGTTGATCGTCAACAATAAGGATGGAAAGTTCTGCGTCAGGATAGTCCAAGGCGTTTAAGATGGCTGCTGCCGTTTGTCGAATCTTCTTCTTTGAGATCCTGTGGTTGCTTTGCCTGTTGTCTATCTGAACTTCCATTCTTCAGTTTTCCTTTTTCATGTCCGTTGCCTGCGGTTCGTCTTTCGCTATATTCGATTCGGTGATGGTGGATGCCATACAAAATTTTATTGTAGCTTTTTGCAATATTGTGCAGATCTTTTAGGGTCAGTTCGCAGGAATCCAGCTGACCGTCTGAAAAAATCTGATTGATGAGATTTTGCGCCAGTCCTTTGATCCTTGAAGGGGTGGGATTGTCCAAAGTTCTTGAAGCCGCTTCAACCACATCGGCCAGCATGACCAGACCGGCTTCCTTCGTCTGGGGTTTGGGTCCGGGATATCTAAAATCGTCGATTTCAACAGCATCGGCGCCTTTTAACAGTTTGGCCTTTTCATAAAAAAATTTGATAATGCTGGTGCCGTGGTGTTGGCGAATTGTATCGGTGATTACCTGGCCCAATTTATTTTCTCTGGCGATTTCAACCCCATCTTTCAGGTGGGCAATCAGGATCAAAGCCGACATGGAAGGCGCCAGTTTGTCATGTCTATTTTTGCCTTCAGTTTGGTTTTCAATGAAATACAAAGGTTTTTTTATTTTGCCGATATCATGATAATACCCGCAAACTTTTGCCAGTAGCGGGTTGGCACCTATTTCCATGGCAGCGGCTTCCACCAAAGAGCCGACAATGACCGAGTGGTGATAGGTTCCGGGCGCTTCGATCATCAAGCGGCGCATGATCGGGCGGTCCAGATTAGCAAGTTCGAGAAGCGTAATATCGGTCGTATAATCAAACGCAATTTCGACCAGCGGAACGATACCGGCGGTTATGATTCCGCTTACAATACCGCCCATAAATGCAAAGGCCCAATCCCACAGCAGCTTGGAACTTGACAATTCTCCCATGTAAAAGTGGATTGCCGTGGCCAGCACAACATTGAGCACGCCGAGTTTTGTGCCGGCTATGATGAATACTTTACGTTCGCGGCAATCCATGAGCCAGTAAGCTGCCATCGTGCTGCTTATGAGGAAATACATAAACATTTCAAAATTGTTTTGAAGAATGATGGCAAAACCGATGGCCATTACCATGGCCATGGGAACGGCTATTTTTAGCCCCAGAAACAGGCAAATAATCATGGCCCCCGCAGCTAAGGGAATCCCAAAATAAATTGAAGACCCCGGAATTGGGACCGGTGAATTCTGAGTCAGCAATGCTGAAAAAGAAGCCGAAATCTCCGCCAGAAAGATAAAGGTGAGTGCCAAACTGGAAATCAAGAGCAGATTTTTGATATGATAGGTGGCCATTTGGCCCTGATAGTTAAGATGCAAAATATAAGTGGTTATCAGAAGGCATATTAACAGCATGGCTGCGCCGAGGCTGCTGATCAAAATTTGTTCCTTTTTTGTCTGGGCCTGGAGCGCTTCTAATTTTAGAAGATCAAGCTCAGTCACCCGTGCACCTTCACGAAGCAGCATTTCTCCGGCCTTTATTTTATACAAAACCGGCTTGATTTTTGCGGCGATTTTATTTTCGCGTTCCTGAGTTTCGCTGCGGTTTAAGGTGATGTTGGGTTGTATGAGTTCCTGGACAAAATCAACGACTAAATTTTTGAGGGTATAATCGAGGTCTTGAAGATAGGGCTGGCCGATGGTGCGGACCAGGGCTTTGGCTTGATTCAATCCGTAAAATTGATTCAAGTTGCCCACAATCCTTTCTTTTTTTGTGCTGACATCTCTCAGAATGATGCCTTTATCCTGTTCCTTGAGCAGGATTTCCTTGTTGGTTACGACTCCATTGGCCAAAATTTCATCTAAAATTTTAGCGATGAGATTTGCAAGATTCTTTGAAAAATCCTCTCTAGCAAGAGCCCGATAGGCGCCTTTACTGATATCAATGCCGATGGTTTCCTCAAATTGTTCTTGTTTTTCCCAGACCAGGGTTTGCAATGACGGGTCTTGCTTTGCCGGTCGGATCTCAGCGGGTGGCACCTGATATTGCATTTCCGGGTGTTCGATTTTTCGTGACGATTCAATAAGGGTTCTTAAATCGCCAAATGCTTGCTCCACCTTGCGTTTCAAAACATTAGCCAGGTTGGCATCGTAATCGTAAACCGTTAGCACCTCCGCAACGGCTTGCTGACGGTTTTTGTCTGAGGCCGTTTGATCTTCGATAAAAAAATCTTTGGGTGCTTTGATATCGCGTTCAACCACATCTCCCAGGTTATACGGGTGTTTGGTGATCACCAGACTCGGATATAGAATGATGACAAAGAGAATCGTGGATAACACCAGAATTGCCCACCGAATATGGGTATTGCTTTCCAGGAATTTATTGATCAATTTTTTGCTTTTTTCAGATTTCATAAACTTTCTACGAACGATGCTTTCTATTTTTCCTTGCTGGCCTCGAACTCCTCATAGGCGTTGATGATGTGTTGCACAAGCGCATGTCTGACAACATCCAGTTTAGAAAAGAAGACAAATTTGATGTCTTCAATTCCCCGGAGGATATTTTTAGCCTGGATAAGACCCGATGTCCTCTCAGCCGGCAGATCTATCTGAGTGATGTCACCGGTAATGACGGCTTTTGAGTTGAAACCGATACGCGTAAGGAACATTTTCATCTGTTCCGGAGTCGTGTTTTGAGCCTCATCTAAGATAATAAACGAATCATTTAAGGTCCGTCCGCGCATGAATGCAAGCGGTGCAACCTCGATGGCGCCTTTTTGAATCAAGTTTGAGGCTTTTTCAAACCGCATCATATCATGAAGTGCATCATAAAGCGGCCTTAAATACGGGTCGACTTTTTCTGCAAGATCGCCGGGTAAAAAACCCAGTTCCTCACCGGCTTCAACCGCCGGACGCGTCAGGATAATGCGATCAACGAGCCCCTTTGTAAGCGCTGAAACCGCCATGGCCATAGCCAGGTAGGTTTTTCCGGTCCCGGCAGGGCCAATCCCAAAAACTATATCATATTTTCGAATCGCATCAATATATTCCTTCTGAACCGGACTCTTGGGAGTTATCGTTGTCTTTTTTGAGGTGATGTAAACGGTGTCTAAAAATATTTTTTTCAAATCAGCGCGGTCATTACCGCTTAAAACGCGCACGGCATAATCGAGGTCATTGGGGTGAATCGGGTAGCCCTCTTTTATCAGGGCGTAAAGCTGATCAAGCACATTTTGAGCCAGACGCGCGTTTATGCTGTCTCCTTGAATAAAGACCGTGCTGCCTCTTGCGTTCACGGTAGTCTCTGTAGCCTTAGCGATTCTTTGAAGGTTACTGTTACGCTCACCAAACAACTGTCTGGCCAATTCAATATCAGAAAAATTTACCGTGGTTTGCTTATTATCCGAGATTTCATTCATAAGAAGATTTAAATGGCCCCACTTTCCTCGTGAGATTTATGTCATGTGCTCAACACAGGGCAATGGGTTCTCTGATTTTTGGATCTATTCTCTATCATAACCTAAAATGATTGCAAGATACAAATCGCAACTCCATTATTGCACGATAAAAATACCTTGACTCACAAAATCTGCTCTGTTAGTTGAACCGTTTAATGCGGTAAAATCCAGGCCACCCGCTGCGCGGGCGGTGGTTGACCCGGTTGCCTTTTGGGTGACTAAATGAACCCCTTTGATGTTTTTATAATAATTGTATTAGGTTATAGCATCGTCCGAGGCCTCTTCAGAGGGTTGGTCAAAGAAGTTTCTTCCATATTTGGTGTCCTGGGTGGTTTTTATGCGGCCTATTCATACTATCCGGTGGTGGCCAAAATTTTCGCCAGATTGGCTATCAATCCTTCGTACCTGAATATTTTGAGTTTTCTGGTTATTTTTTGCAGTGTCCTCATCATCATCAGCATTCTTGGGGTTGTAATCAAATATTTGCTGGATGTAGCCTTTTTGGGATGGATTGATCGCTTGTGCGGTGTTTGTTTTGGATTAATTAAGGGAATATTAATTGTCACGGTGTTATTTATCATCCTCACAACCTTTCTTCCCAAAGGCGCTCCGCTGATCAAAAAGTCTGTCCTCGCCCCCCATGTCATCTGGATCTCAGAAAAGATGGTGAATGTCGTTTCCAAAGAAAGGAAGCGTGAATTTTTTAGCAAGCTTGATGAATTTAAAAAAGCGTGGAAAATTCCAAAGTAAAATCAGCAACGGATTCACTAAAGGCCCTGCTTGCATTGGTAGAATCTTTGCGGGGAGAGCAGGGATGTCCCTGGGATAAAAAGCAGACTCCACGAACCATGCTCATTTATCTGATCGAGGAAATGTACGAACTTGCAGATGCAATCGAGTCAGACCGCGCTGAAGATATACAGGAAGAGCTTGGAGATGTTTTATTTCATATTGTTTTCATCACCCGACTATTTCAAGAAAAGGGTCGGTTTAGCATTTACGATGTCGCCCAAGAAATCACAGACAAGATGATCAGGCGCCACCCGCATGTGTTTGGCTCTGTCCGAGTTGATAACAGTGATGCGGTCAAACACAATTGGCACAAAATAAAACAAAATGAGAACAAACAGGACCAAAACAAATCTGTCATTGATTCCGTGCCGAAGAGACTTCCGGCGCTAATGCGCACATACCAGATTTGTGAACGTACGGCTCGCAGCGGTTTTGGCTGGAAAGATGCTGAAAGCCTTCTAAAGCAATTGGAGTCTGAATTAAATGATCTGAAACAGTCATGGAAGGGTAACGAAGAAGATCGGATTTTTCATGAATTCGGGAAGTTGTTGTTCAACCTGGTTAATTTGGCGCGCTTTTTAAATATCCACCCCGAGACGGCCCTCTGCGGTGCACTAAAAACATTTGAAAAACGATTCAGGCAGCTCGAACAAAAGGTTTCCGAAATGGGACGGAATTTCGATTCTCTTTCGCGGACCGAATTGCAGCAGATCTGGCAAACGATAGAACCCACTAACACCTGAATCTTGCCTGAAAATTAATGAGAATATGAAAACCTCCGACTCGGGCAAAATCCAGTTAAAAGGTAATAATGATCGCTATAATCGACTATGATGCCGGAAATCTTACCAGTGTGGCCAGGGCGGTGTCGCACCTTGGCATGCCATGTGTGATAACCAAGGCTGTTGATGAAATTAGAGGTGCAGATCGGATCATTTTTCCAGGAGTTGGTGCCGCCGGCGCAGCAATGGAAAGCTTGGAGCGCTCCGGATTAGATACGCTTATTAAAGATGAGTTGGCCAAGGGAAAACCCATTTTGGGCATTTGTTTAGGTACCCAAATTATTCTGACCCACAGTGATGAGAATGATACACCCTGTCTGGGGATCTTGGATGGGACTGTGCGCGCTTTTGCACCGGATAACCAATCAAAAGATGGGCAAAAGCTTAAAATTCCGCACATGGGATGGAACGGAATCCGCATAAAAAAATCCCACCCGTTGCTTTCCGATGTGCAGGGGGATGATGAATTTTATTTTGTGCACAGTTATTACCCGGAGCCGAAAAATTTCGAATCGGTCATTGCCGTAACTGATTATGGACTTCCGTTTGCCTCGATTATCGGATTTAAGAATTTATTTGCGACTCAATTCCACCTTGAAAAGAGCGGACCTCCCGGATTGAAGATACTAGAAAATTTCTGTAAATGGACACCCTAGTGGAGAATTCCTAACGTTTCTTAATTTATTGAAATCATATAGTT
Organism: Desulfobacterales bacterium; assembly: GCA_050123495.1. GTDB lineage: Bacteria > Desulfobacterota > Desulfobacteria > Desulfobacterales > JAHEIW01 > JAHEIW01. The sequence continues at coordinate 7,032 of JASFGZ010000014.1, read as the reverse complement.
TTTTATACTTCTGGTTTTATTAAATCTAAATGGAATAATGGGCACGAAGTGAAGCTTAAGCGCTATGGTGGAATAATGGAATAATGTTTAAAAATGCATAGCCTCCTTATTTAGATCGAAGTTTTTAAGATCAATTGTCACGATTCCTCCATCGACGGACCCAATATTCCAACATTCCATTTTTCCAGTATTCCAATTGTGGATGCAGCAAAATAAGCTCTAAAAAAGAGTTGATGCGTATCTGACAATTAGACTTCTATCGGTTTGAGGATGCAACATGTTGAGTAAGCGACTCATACCCTGTTTGGATGTCCGTGAAGGTAAGACAACCAAAGGCATCAAGTTTAAAAATAATGTGGATATTGGTGATCCTGTTGATATGGCCCGCCTTTATTACGAAGAGGGCGCCGATGAAATCGTTTTTTACGATATTACGGCCTCTTATGAAAAACGGGACATTATGCTGGATGTGGTCAAGCATGTCGCCGAAACGATATTCATTCCTTTTTCTGTCGGTGGCGGAATTCGGACAGTTGAGGACATGCGAAATGTACTTTTGGCCGGCGCCGAGAAAGTTAGCGTCAATACAGCTGCCGTAAAAAATCCGGGCATAATCGCAGATGGTGCCAAAGCATTCGGCAATCAGTGCATTGTTCTGGGCATGGATGCTAAATTCGTGGGCGTGAGCGAAAAAATACCTTCGGGATATGAGATTTATATCAACGGCGGTAGGACCTCCATGGGAATAGATGCCTTGAATTGGGCCTTGGAGGCACAGCAACTTGGAGCGGGTGAGATCTGTCTGAATTCAATCGATGCCGACGGGACGAAAATGGGATACGAACTGAATTTGACTGCTATGATTTCTGAAAATGTGGATATTCCAGTGATTGCCTCCGGAGGCGCTGGAACTCCCGAGCATTTGCGCGATGTGCTTACCATTGCCAAAGCGGATGCGGCCTTAATTGCCTCTATGGTCCATTATGGAACCTACACGATATCTGAAATAAAGTCCTTTCTGGCGGCAAATGCTGTTAAGATACGTAAAACGTATTAGAAGCTATCTTAAAATTAGCGGTTCATCTTGGAAGACAGAGAAACAAGTTCCAAAGGTGCTCTAAAGTTAGGAGTGCCTGAGATTGATGAATTCTATCATCGAAAAAAGGATGGTGAGGAAGCTACACAATTTTGTGTCGAGAACGATTACGAGGACGACGAGAACGATGCCTATGAAATCGTAAATCCTACTCGTCCTCGGTGACAAAAACGAGGATTTGCATGATTCAAAAAAGACCGAGCGCGAGCGAAACGATAATTTTAGGCATTTTAGATCATTTTGATTTTTAGCGCATTTGTTGTTGAAAAGATATACGGGTAGGGTTGCACCTTGAGGTGCGGTATGGGCTAAATTCAGATATGAAAATTCGGCCCCAGATTAGGTGCGATGTGCATAGATGAAATGGCAATGGCTGTCTAATTACGCTATTTCATTTGAAAGCACATATCCCGGGGGGGTTTTGCGAACAATTTCCCCGTTTTCGTTGTACTCTTCGACAACGATGTGGCCATCTTCGAATGCGTTTTGCTTTTTCGTATCTTCCTCTTGCTTTAAATTCAGGTCGGACTTCTGATTATCTTCCGTTTTTTCAACGGGTCTTTGTTTCTGGATTTGATCGCTTTTCTTGACAGCGAGATCCTGGTCCTGCGCCACACTGTCATAATTTGGCCGCACTGTGTGTTGCATTGCGGCTTCTCCAATAGCATTCAACATGGTTTCCTCCTTTTTTCTGATGAGTCCTTCTGACTCATATGCTGGTGTTACTCGATGCTAAGCTTCAGCATCTTTTTCGACCGCGTCTTTTTCTAATTGTTCAAGCCTTTTCATCAGAAAGCTCTTGTGGTTGACCGATAGCGCGGTTTTTGTTTTTTTGTTCAGATCGTCAATCACATTAAATACGAAAGTTGTTTCCTTTTTGCTATCGGATCCAAAATGGTTTTTTAAATTCTCCCGGGGCCGATCAAGCTGGCTTGCTTTAATTTCGCTATTAGAGCCATAGTGAGAAATTTTATTGAGAATATCTTTGGCTACCTTATCAATTGTGGCCCTGCGTTTACCCTCAGCTGATAAATTAATCTCATCGGCCAGCGGCTTTTTATCCCGCGTTTTCGGTGTTTGGACACCTTTGTCCTGACTGAGCTGTTTACTGTAAGCACTTAATACATTATGAATCTGATAACTGGATACAAGCATTTGGCAATTTTCCCCTGTCTGGTTTATCGGCATGTCTTTGACAAAACTTTAGGAAAAAATAAAAGTGGAGGGCAGCGAGGCTTATAACTAAATGAAATTATTTTATAATATAATAATATCGGTGATAAGGATCACCTTGCAGAAAACGATTTGATTTTATTGATTGGAAAGCCTTAGGGGAAAATTTACGGAAAGGCAAAAGTCCCTGAAAATCAGGATCATATTTGGAACTTATTTCGCTTCGTGCCCATTATTCCAGGTGGTGGGCATAAAGCCCATTACGCTGAAAACTACATATTTTCAGAAGGTTATAGAAATTCCGAGACCGCTATAGGTGAGACAATTTTCAATTAATCCTCAAACTCGCCGGCCGGACCCTTATCGCTTTCGATTTCAGCAGCTTTTTTTTGAATTTGTTCGGGAGTCCATTTTTCAGGATCTTCTATCCGCCTTGCTTTTGGGCCGGTCTCGTAAGATCCGGTATCAAGAATAGCTTCGATTGCCAATGATGCCGTGTTTTCAGCATTGAAAACATTGACCAGCATGTCATATGCAAAATCCTCGACGCGTTTTATCATGCGCTCTCGAATCTCCCGAGGTTGCCCGAGCAGCTTATTTTCAAAAGGTAGATTCAGCTTTTTGTAATCGCCGCCCTTATAGCCGCGCGCATCGGCGGAAGCGACCATTTCAGACCATATCTGTTCGGTAACGCCTGCGTCCTTAACTTTTTTGAAACCACCATCATCATCAAGTATGGCATTTCCATAGTCATTTACTTCCAAACCCCATGAAATCATTTGCAGGGCTGTTGCAACGTTTGCTTTTGTCGTACGTGTCTTGGCGGCAATTTCCCGCAACCTGTCTGAGTTGTTGCCGGAAGTTCCGTGTTGCGCCCCAGAAATTCGATAGTCGGCCAAAGCTTTATGAATTCGGGCAGTTAAATCGACCTGTATCCCTTGGCTGCTGGCCTCGATACCATGGGTGGTACCATTGTTTAATGCAATCCAATCCGGAAAAATGTCGTGGGCGTTTAAGCCCTGGATGAGAAACAAGGCCTCCTCTACAGTCGAAAGACCCTCTTTTCCTTTAATTTCACCAACTTCGGTTTCAAGCCCCGCCCATTTAGGAACATATTTGCTGAGCTCGATACTGGCCAATAGATTTTTATCATCCGCCATGTGAGATGCATCTATGGCCATAGAGGTCATACCGGCTTCAAAAAGGGTCGGAATTTCCACTCTGGCAGCCTCAATGTCGGCCGCGTTTTTAATCCCATAGTGATCGGCATGTATGGCCACCGGGATGGTAATTTTTAACTCATTACAGGCCGCATCAACGATGCGGGCAATATTCCAGTAATTCACCGCACAGTATGCATTGGCGCCGCCTTCTGACTTTGCAATTTCGATAATCAGGGCGGCATTGGCCCTTTGAGCGGCTCTCAGGGCGCCGCGGATTACAAAGCTGTTTCTGCCGTTGGCCGCCATGGCAATTGCTTTGCCCTTGGCCAGCATCGCCTGGTCGATAAATTTCCCGCTGACAATCATGGCCCTGGAATTTGGGAAAAGCTCCACAATATTCGGGGGACGGCCGATTTGAAGCGCATTATCGAAATGTTTCGTTTCTCCAATTCCAGGAACTTTTTCGGGCATGACTCTTTCTCCTTTTTAATAAATTAATCCATGAGAAATTCGTTTCTTAAATTTATAACATGTCGAATAAAAAAAGAAAAGTGATGATGCTGGGGAGAGTCTTAGCCGATCACGCATAAACGTCGACCAGAAGACCTATCTGATCAGTATCGGAATATTGTAAACAATGTCTGGCATCGTAGCGATCGCCGCGAAAATCAAAATCGATGGCATCGCTCTTAATATCCGAATGAGGCGACCGTAACAGGATATGCCGCTCAATAGATTCCTTTCTATGATCCTGCTGCACAACCATATTATCATGGACATAAGGTAGAATCTGATAATTATGATTTGGATAGGGAATCAGATTGTAATTTGAAGAAACAATCATCGGTATTCCGGAACCGCTAATTTTTTGTATAAATAATCCATATTATTAATTTGGTAACAGGAGAATAGGGAAAAAAACAGCACCCTGTCAAGTATAAATTTGTTTAAATCCCAAATAATTCAATTTATTTATGGCACAGGCAAGTTTCAAGCGAACTGTTCTTGGGATAAAATGGGTGGAGGAGAATTAAATCCCAAATGGACTGAAATATATTACCCAACTTCGGAAACATCGCAGGGGGGCATGACACCAGACTTAATAGAGGTCAATAGGAAGGTCTTAAAAAAATCGGATTTTATTGGCTTTGATCTTTCGAATCCTTTTTCTTCTCGATTCGGGCATTAAAATCTTGAATTAGCGCATCTCTTTCCTTTTGTTTTTTCATGAATTGTTCGCCGCGTTTATTATAGCTTTCAATTTTTTTATTGTAGCTCTCGATTTGCGCTTTGTCTTTAACCTCTTTTCTTTCTTCGGCGAGCTGCTCCTTTTCTTTCATTAAGGCCGCATACTCTTGGTCGAGTTCCTCCTTAATTTGATCGATTCGGCTTTTAAGCTCGTCAAGACTTCCTTCCTCGGCATTTTCCTCTGATAAATCCGGAATGTTTGACTGTGGTTCTGATTGTTCTGGGTTTTCCTGCTTTGTTGCTTGCTCGGAAACCTCTTCACTCTGGGATTCCACGTAACTGCGGATCTTGGAACGCTGTTCTGCGGGTACCTGATTAATATCATCGGTAAACCGAATATTTCCGTCTTCATCTGTATATTTATAGAATTCAGCAAAGGCACTTCCTGAAAACAAAAGGAAGCTAATCAATACAAAAATTTTTAAATACGTCATTGATGGATTCTCCCCGGCTGTAAATTTTCTGCCGTGAAAATAATTTTTTTTACAAATATTATAAATATTTATCACATATAGCGCCTGATTGCAAATTTGAGAATGAAAGCTCGAAGTCATTAATTTCGTAATCCACATTTTTGCGATGGGTTCTAATGTAAATTTCGACCAAATTGAGATTTACTTTAAAGAATTTTGCTTTTTTTTATTCGGTTTTTTCTTTCATATTGTTTCGACTCTGGTTATATACTAATAGAGTAAGTGTGTTTCTTTGCAGCGGCGTGTCGCCTCAACCCGATACGAAGTCAACCATCTTTCTACAGAAGGAGGCTTGATGTTAAGCGAAAAGGATAAGCTAGATACCTTAGCAACGCTTGGAGTTGATCTGAGTCGTATCCATGACCTGGATATTCTGATGGAAAGAATTCTTAGCGAGGCACGGCGTTTTGCCAATGCGGATGCGGGCTCCATTTATATCCGGGAAAAAGAATTGCTTCACTTCACCTATACCCAAAATGACACCCTTCAGCAGCGTCTTGCCGAGGGGGAAAAACTTATCTATTCCACCTTTCATATGCCGATAAATGAGGAAAGTATTGCCGGTTATGTGGCCGCTACCGGTAAACCGCTCAATTTGCCGGATGTATATTCGATCGATCCCACCCGTCCGTATCATTTCGGCAAGGGGTTTGATAAAAAAACGCGCTATACCACCCGATCGGTTCTAACGATTCCCCTGGAAAATCATAATAATGATATCATCGGTATTCTTCAAATTATTAATGCCGAAGATGAGGCTAAAAATGTGATTGCCTTTTCTCAAAATGATGAGAAGATGATGCTTCATTTTGCCAGTATCGCAGCGGTTGCGCTGGAACGCGCTCAAATGACGCGCGCTATTTTGCTGCGAATGATTCGGATGGCAGAGATGCGTGATCCTAAAGAAACCGGTGCGCATGTAAACCGTGTCGGCGGTTACGCAGTGGAACTATATGAAAAATGGGCCAAAAGGCGGAATTTAAATCAGAAAGAGATCGACAAGCACAGGGATGTCCTGCGGATGGCGGCGATGCTTCATGATGTTGGTAAAATTGCGATCTCGGATCTGATTCTCAAAAAGCCCAGCCGCTTTAACGCTGAAGAATATGAAATCATGAAACAGCATACGGTGCAGGGGGCTCAGTTGTTTTCAGATCACCAGTCGGATTTTGACGAGGCCGCGGGCCGGGTCGCCTTAAATCACCACGAGCGCTGGGACGGAGAAGGTTATCCAGGCCATGTGGACTTTCAAACCGGCGCAGCACTAAAAGGTTTTGAACAATCGGACGGTCGGCCGATCGGGAAAAAAGCAGAAGAGATCCCGCTTTACGGGCGAATTGTCGCACTGGCAGATGTATACGATGCGCTTTCATCCGCGCGCGTGTACAAAGAAGCCTGGGATGAATCTGAAGTGCTTGCCAAGATAGAGGAAGAATCCGGCCGCCATTTTGATCCAGAACTGGTGGAAATATTTTTTGCCAGCCTCGATCTCCTTCGCGCGGTGCAGAGCAGGTATCAAGAATAAGGAGTTATCAGGTGCCAGATGTCAGAGGGTATCGTTAAATAGTTGATTCGTTGAATCGTCAATTTATCAGAGGATTCAATCCATTTTAAACTATTTGACCATTCGACCATTTAACGAATCGACTAAACTCACGGACCAGAGACGAGCAGCCAGAAACCAGGAGCCAGAGCCATGATTAAAATTTGATGCCTGCCATATTTTATTATTCACTGGATGATGATATATAATTATTAGTTTTATTCTTTTTTTACGATTAACTAATAACGAATAACCAATAACTAATAACTCCCTCCTGGGATTATCGTTATGATTTAAGGATAAAGCAACTTTCTATGAAGGTAAACCGTGTAATTG
>JASFGZ010000013.1:0-24318 GCA_050123495.1 Desulfobacterales bacterium | reverse complement strand
GGATTCTTCTTTCCCTCGCAACAGACCCCTTCGCACTTTATCCCGTAAATTAAGCAGTGGCGGTAAATAGTCAAGAATGGGTTGAATTGGAAAAAGACGAGGTAATATGGATTCAGCTTGCCGCGTGCAGTTTAAGTTAAAAAGTTAAGAACGTCCCTCTTTTTGTGGGCCGGGAAAGGATTTTGTTTCGCCATTGATGATTGAGATCTATTCGCTATTGAACTATTAACAATTCTATAATATTGATAAACTCGCTACTTATAGGAATTTCCAATTACATATAGGTATAGTCTTTTTTAAGATTACAGCAATCATGGCAAGGCCTTGATAGGCAAATACAAATCCTTGGATAAAGAAATGCCGATTTGAATCTTTGGCATTCAATTTGAGAGGTATTATGTCCCGGTTGCTTTTGCAGAACTTCAGAAAAGATCCGCCATCCTCTCAATACGGATCAATACAAAAACTAAGTATTTTAATGATTTTAGCCGGCCTTTTCATTATGCTGGTGGTCATCATCGCCTGGTTTGCACTGGACAGGGTCAAGGAAAGAATACAAGCCGACGTGAGCGATGCCCTACAGATCGTCCTGCATACAACCCAGGAATCGTTGAACCTGTGGGTCGAATCCAACAAATTTCAGCTGACCCGTCTTGCCGAGGATCCGCGCTTGGTATTTTTGGTCAGACACCAGCTGGGTATACCCCGCAACCAAAAGGCATTGTTAAAAAGTAACGCTTTACGGGAATTGCGTAATTTTTTTCGGTACGGAAGCGACCAGTTTGGGCAGGCTAGATTTTTCATTATATCTCCGGATTTTATCAATATCGCATCCATGCGTGATGATAATATAGGCTCAAAAAATTTGATTGCCAACCAGGCATTGGATCTTCTCAACCAGGCATTTCGGGGCAAGACCATCATGGTGCCGCCTATATGGTCCGACGTCCCTTTGATCTCATCTTCTGATGGTAAGCCCAAAAAAACGCCGACCATGTTTTTCGCTGCACCCGTTAAAAATATCCAGAACAAAATCATTGCCGTGGTCACCCAGCGTGTCGATCCCTCTATAGATTTTACCCGGCTGATTCAACTGGGACGGATCGGCAAAAGCGGGGATACTTATGCTTTCGGCCGCTATGGCAAGCTGCTTTCCGAAAGCCGTTTTGATGAAGATCTGGTTAAAGCCGGTATAGTCGATGAAGGCGAAACGAGCATTTTAAACGTCAGCGTTCGTGATCCCGGCGGTGATATGACCCAAGGCTTTACCCCATCGATTCCCAGATACCAACAACCGCTGACCCTGATGGCTCAGCAGGCAACAAAGGGAAAATCGGGCCTTAATGTCGAAGGGTACCGGGATTACCGGGGTGTGCGGGTTTACGGCGCATGGTTATGGGATGACAAACTGGGTGTCGGGCTGACCACCGAAATCAATGAAGCTGATGCCCTCGGCCCCTATTATACCATGCGCATCGTAATCCTGTCGGTGCTGGGAATTACGGTTTTGCTGGCGCTGGGTTCTCTGATGTTTGCGGTATTGATTGACGTACGTGCGAACCGGGCGTTGCAGAAGTCCTATGATGAGTTGGAGCTTCGTGTTGAGGAGAGAACGGCCGAACTGAAAGAGAATCAAGGGCGTCTCGAGCAGGCCGAGGAACGCAGTCGTTTACTGCTCGAATCCGCAGAAGACGGTATTTTTGGCGTGGGTAAGGATGGACTGGTGAACTTCATCAATCCAGCCGGATTGGCCATGCTGGGCTTCGAGACCGATGAGTTGATCGGACAAAAGATCCATCCGCTGATCCACCATACCCGGCCCGATGGCAGCCCCTATCCGATCGAAGAGTGCCCGATGCACCACAGCCTGACCCAGGGCGTGATCGGCAGCCGCGACGACGAGGTCCTGTGGCGCAAAGATGGCAGCTCCTTTCCCGTCGAATACACCAGTGTCCCGATCCGCAAGAATGATTCCATTGCCGGCACGGTGGTCGTTTTTCGCGATATTAGCGAACGCAAAGAGGCCGAGGAGGCTTTGCGAAAAAGCAGAGCGACGGCCCGCGGGCTGCTGGATGCGACCCAGGAATCGCTCCTTCTCCTGGATAAAGAGGGCATTATAATCGCGGTAAACCAGACCGCCGCGGGCAGACATCAAAAGACACCGGAAGAACTCATCGGAGCCAACCGTTTTGATCTCTTACCTCAAAATCTGCGTGAATCAAGAAAAGCCCATTTTAACAACGTCCTGCAAAGCGGCAATCCGGAAGATTTTGAGGATGTTCGCGACGGAATGGTCTTACACCATATTTATTATCCGGTTCAGGATAAGACAGGTGCGATAATGGGGGTTGCTATCTTTGCGCAGGATATCACTGAACGCAAACGGGCTGAAGAAGCCATCCGAGAAAGTCAGGAGCGCTTGAGCACCATCCTCCAAACGACCAACCAGGGGTTCTGGCTGGTTGACAACGACACCGTTACTCTGGATGTCAATGATGCCATGTGCGAAATCCTTGATCGTACGAAAGAAGATATTATTGGCAGAAAGATTTACGACTTTTTGGACGAGGAAAACAGAGCAAAGGTTCACAAGCAAGAAGAGATGCGAAGTGAGAGCAAACGCAGCCTGTATGAAGTTTCACTAATGCGATCCGATGGCAAGCGGGTGCCCTGCCTGGTCAATGCCTCGCCCCTTCTCGACGGAGATGGGGGCAAAATCGGCTCCTTCGGTATGTTCACAGAAATAACCGAGCGTAAGCACATGGAAGAGGAGTTAAGGCGGAATGTGGATGAACTGGAGCGGTTTAGCAAAGTGGCGTTTGGGCGTGAAAGAAAGATGATCCAGCTCAAGCAGGAAATTAACGACTTGATGAGACAATTGGGTAACGCTGAAAAGTACAAAATTGTCAAATGACAGACGTTTAACCCAGCACAAGGAGGAGAAAAGATGTTTAAGGAAGAAAGAGAAGAGTTAAAATTCGACTGGAGCATGATTGGAAATATCGGGGAAGGTCGTCCCAATCTCGGGAATACCATGGATGTGAGCGTTTACCGGCTGATGCAGTTTACACTCAGAGATGTGCTTATCAAGGAATTCGATGCTGAATCCGCAGATAGAATTTTTTACGAGGCAGGCAGGCATGCCGGTAAAGAGTTTTGCCGAGAATTGATCACCCAAAAAGATGATTTTAATGAATTTGTTGTCGAGCTCCAGGAACTGCTTAAAAAACTCAAAATAGGCATTTTAAGAATAGAAGAAGCGGATCTTGAAAAAATGACCTTCACTCTGACCGTCGCTGAAGACCTGGATTGCTCCGGATTGCCGGCCAGTGATGAAACTATCTGTACCTACGATGAGGGATTTATCAGCGGGTTGCTCTCCGAGTACACCGGAAATAACTTTAGCGCAAAGGAAGTCGATTGCTGGTGTTCCGGCGATAGAGTCTGTCGGTTTGAGGCGAAATCACTCGCATAAGGGATAAACGAATGCTTAATGTAAAAGAAGAAGAAATAGACAAGATAACTGAAGCATTTTATCTCATTCTTAAGGGCAAAAAGGCAACTCCCATCAAGCTGCCCGAAGATTATCCAGACAATGAAATCAAACAGGCGGTTAGCTATATAAACAAATTCATAAATGAATATAACAGCGGTACAGATCTAATTTACACCTTATCTAAGGGCGACCTGAATTTTGAACCTCCCAAAGGGAAAATGTTAATCCTGCAATCGCTTAAGAATTTGCAGGCAAGTTTAAGGCATTTGAGCTGGGCGACACAACAGATCGCCAGGGGTGATTTCAGCCATGAAGTCGATTTTATGGGGGATTTTTCAGCTGCTTTCAACAGCATGACTCGGCAATTAAAAGATTCCTTCACGGAACGAAAAAAAGCGAATGAAGCCCTTCAGAACCGAATCAATGAACTGGATGACGCCCGCTTGGCCATGCTGAACATGATGGAAGATCTGGATGAGGCCAGAAATGAAGCTGAAGATGCCACCAAGGCCAAGAGCGATTTTCTGGCAAACATGAGCCATGAAATCCGCACCCCCATGAATGCCATCATCGGAATGGCGCATCTGGCCCTGAAAACCGATCTTACCGCCAAGCAATACGACTATCTGAAAAAGGTGGATATCTCCGCCAAGTCCCTTCTGGGGATTATCAACGACATCCTGGATTTTTCAAAGATCGAAGCGGGCAAACTGGATATGGAGTCTGCGGACTTCCAATTAGAGGATACCCTCGACAACATTTCGACGCTGGTTGGCATTAAGACCCAGGAGAAAGGACTGGAACTGCTTTTTAAAATCGATCCAACGGTGCCGAGAGCCCTGGTCGGAGATCCCCTGCGGCTTGGGCAAATTCTCATTAATTTATCAAACAACGCCGTCAAATTTACAGATGAAGGGGAGATCGTCGTTTCCACCGAATTGGTCAAAAAAGACGGTGCCCAAGCCACCTTAAAATTTTCGGTTCAGGATACCGGCATTGGCATGACGGCGGAGCAAACTGCTAAGCTGTTTCAACCGTTTATGCAGGCAGATTCCTCAACGACCCGCAAATATGGCGGCACCGGCTTGGGACTGACGATCAGCAAGCGGCTGGCAGAGATGATGGGCGGGGAAATCTGGGTGGAAAGCCAACCCGGCCAGGGCAGTATCTTCAGTTTTACCGCCAACTTTGGTCTGCGAAAAGAAAAAACCAAAAAACGTTTCAAGCCCTCAAAGGATCTGCGAGGTATGAAGGTCCTGGTGGTAGATGACAACGCAACTTCAAGAGAGATTCTAAAAGATATGTTGGAATCCTTTACTTTCGAGGTCAGCGTGGCCGCATCCGGACCAGCGGGAATCACTGAACTTGAAGACGCCAATGAAGATAAACCCTTTGAGTTGGTGATCATGGATTGGAAGATGCCGGGCATGGACGGCATTGAGGCATCCAAACGCGTTAAGAGCCATACGGGTTTAAGCAAAATCCCCGCCATCGTTATGGTGACCGCCTATGGCCGCGAAGAGGTTATGCAACAGGCAGAAGCGGTGGGCCTCGAGGGCTTTTTGCTAAAACCGGTCAGTCCTTCGATGCTTTTTGACGCCACGATGCAAGCCTTTGGCGAAGCGGTGCCCGAGATTTCACGGATAACGCAAAGAAAAGAGCAGGAAGCCGAAGCTTTAAAACATATTCAGGGAGCGCGGTTGCTGCTGGTAGAGGATAATGAAATCAACCAACAGGTAGCCAAAGAAATTCTTGAAGGTGCCGGTCTGAATATTTCCATAGCCAATAACGGCCAGGAGGCCGTCGACGCCGTAAAGGAAAACAATTATGACGCGGTGCTCATGGATGTTCAGATGCCGGTGATGGATGGATACACCGCTACAAAAACAATTCGGAAGTGGGAAAGCGGAATGCGGAACAAAGGTAAAGCTCAAATTCCGATTATTGCGATGACTGCGCATGCCATGGCCGGTGATGAGGATAAAAGTTTGCAGGCCGGCATGAACGGTCATGTGACCAAACCCATCGATCCGGATCAGCTTTTTGCCACTCTGCAGAAATGGATAAAACCGGGTGAGAAGCGCGTTCAAGTCCAACAACCGGAAATTCCTGTTGCGCATCCTGAATCGAACAAGGCGGCGCTGGACGAAGACCAGCTTCCGGAATCTTTACCGGGATTTGATCTTTCAGATGGATTAAAGCGCTTGCAGGGCAACAAAAGGCTTTATCGGAAGCTGCTTTTAAACTTTGCCACAGATTACGGTGAGACAGCCAATGACATCCGGAGCGCACTGGATGCAAAAGATTTTGAACGCGCCCACAGCCTGGTACACAATCTCAAAGGATTGGCCGGCAATCTGGCGGCCACGGATCTGCAGGCGTCGGTCGTGAATCTGGAAAAACTCGTCAAAGGAGTCAAAAAGAAAACCCCGCCAGCCAAAAAGTTGAAGTTGAAATTCTCAGAGCTTGAAAATGCCCTCAATCAAGCCCTGGAATCGGCGCGGAGTCTTGGTGCATCCGCAGAAGAAGACATCTGCAAACTATCCGATGAAGAGATTGCAACTATCCCCGCTGATTTCGCACAGGATATTGCTAAACGCATTCGCGATGCGGCCGAGATCGGGGATGTCATGACGCTGAATGCTATCGCAGTGGAAATTAAGTCGCACTCAGAATCGTGTGTGCCGCTCAGCAAACAGATTGTTCAGATGGCAGAAAACTTTGACCTGGATGGTATCCAAAAATTAGCGGATGCATTAGATGCAGGCTGAAAATTCGAATATTCTGAAAACGCTTGCAGGTCACATTTTTAATTTCTCTTTAACCGATTCAACTTTTCCTTTTATGCGGCCGGAAGGGCCTTTGCGGTAGTCGGCCTTTAACGCAAGGGATATCCGGTTGCAATCTTTTTGAAGCTCCTGAAAGCATTGATCGACCACGGCCATCACTTCGGTCCATTCGCCTTCGACACAGGTGCCCATGGAATTCAACTCATAGGGTAATCCGCTTTCTTGAATTTTGTTAAGTGCCCGGGCAACATACGGGCTAAGGCTTTCGCCTTTATCCAGGGGAAAAATTGAAAATTCAACGATCACGCTCATAAAAACCTCCTTAAATTCGGATAATAAATCTACGGGTTTAATTTGTCTTTAGAGAAAAAGTACGTATTTAGTTAAATCCGGTTTGTTATTCGTTAATCGTTATTCGTTATTGGTATTGACAAAGATGAATATAAAGCAAATTGCAACAGCGCCATATTTAAGTCACCCTTAACAGATTGCCAATACCTATTTTGAAAACTGCCCTACGCAGCCAACCAGCGGCCAGAAGCCAGCAGCCGGCAATATTGACAGGGTCTTTTTGTTTCTTTATACTTCTCACCTTTTAAAAATACATTTTACGGAAGCTGTCAATAATATCTCTTTCCCAATTTTTCATCTCGAGGAGGAACGATGCAACAGGTAGCGCCCAAAAATTATCAGATCCATCTCATTCCCGATCTTGATAATTTTACGTTTGCAGGAAATGTAACGCTTATCATTGATGCCAAAACAGCCATTGAAGAACTGTTTTTAAACATCCTCGAACTTACCATTTCAAGCTGTGCGGTCGAACTGAATGATGATTTTGTAGATTGTGCCTTTGAAACGGACGATGAAAAAGAAGAATTGAAGATTGTACTTCCGCAAAAAATGGAAGGCGCCATCCGTATAAAAATTCGCTACGAGGGAACGATCAACGACAAAATGGCCGGTTTCTATCGAAGCCAATATCTCAGTTCCAAAAAAACGAAACATATCGCCGTAACCCAATTTGAAGAAAGTGATGCCCGAAGAGCGTTTCCGTGTATCGACCATCCTGCCAAAAAGGCAACCTTCGATATTATAATGGACGTCGATAAAGACCTGGTGGCCGTATCCAATGGTGTCATATCTGAAGAGACGCCATTAGATAACGGAAAAAAACGCGTGAGATTCGAACAAACCCCCAAAATGTCCACCTATCTGGTATTTTTTGGGGTCGGCGAGTTTGAAATTACCCCGGACGCCGAAGATCCCCGGGTACGGGCAGTCACGCTGCCCGGAATGAAATCTTATGCAGCGTTCGGCCTCGCGTTTGGCCGCAAATCCCTCGCATTTAGCGAGGCCTATTACGGCATCCCTTATCCGCTTCCAAAGATGGATCTCATTGCGATTCCCGATTTTGCATTCGGCGCCATGGAAAACTGGGGTGCCATTACGTTTCGTGAAAATTTGCTGCTGCATTATCCGGATATCACTTCTAAATCCGGCGAAGAAAGAATATGTGAAGTCATTGCCCACGAAATTGCCCACCAGTGGTTCGGTAATCTGGTCACGCCTTCAGACTGGAAATATCTGTGGCTAAACGAAAGTTTTGCGACCTATTTCGGATACGGGGTTGTCGACCACTATTATCCGCAATGGGAAACCTGGCAGCAATTTCTTTATGGGCAAACAGCAAACGCAATGTCCCGGGATGCACTCCTCGAAAATTTTGCCATCGAGATTCCGGGGGGCGAACATGTCGTTATCAATGTCAGCACGGCTCCGATTATCTACAGCAAAGGCGGCAGTATCTTAAGGCAGACCGAAGGATTCATCGGAGCCGGCAGCTTCCAAAAGGGGCTGCAGCATTACCTGAAAGCATACGAATACGACAATGCCGCCAGTCGGCATCTTTGGGATTCCTTTGAGAAAGTATCTGAGCAGCCGATCGGCAAAATGATGGAAAGTTGGATTGAGCAGGCGGGATTTCCGGTGATTGCGGTTAAAAAGAAGAAAAACAAACTGGAATTGACCCAGAAACGGTTCACGTTTCTAACCAATGATTCCGATCAAACCTGGTTGGTGCCTGTCACCATTTGCTTCTTCTCAGACACGGCCAAAACCGAGCGAAAGACCATTTTAGTGGACGGTCCCGAACACGAAATCGAAATTCCGGAACATACGAAAGCATATAAGCTTAATGATAAACAGACCGGTTTCTATATCGTCAACTACCTGGATACAGAGAATTTGGTTGCACTCGGCCAAGGCGTCCGCGATCAAGCGTTGCCACCCGAAGATCGCTGGGGACTGCAAAACGATATGTATTCATTGTGTAAAAATGGAACAACCACGCTTAGCGATTACTTGAAATTTCTTTCCAGTTATGAAAATGAGGATGCATTTCTGCCGCTCATCAGTATCTCAAACAACCTGCAGCATGCCTATCTGGTGTTGGGCGACACCACCAAAGAAAAAATATCATCTCTGGTTCGGCCCTGGTTTGAAAAGGTACTTAAAGATATTGGCTACGAACCGGCACCCGCTGAAAAACATACCACATCCATACTGCGGGAACAGTTGCTGTGGCATGCGGCCCTCAGTGGCTCAGAAAAGGCAGCGGACTTTGCCCGCGAACAATTTACAGGTTTGATGGAGGGCAAAGCGGTGCACCCGGACATCATGAAAAGTGTGATGCAGGTCGGCGCATTTACCGGCAATCAAGAGACCTTCGAGTGGTTGAACCAGCGGTTTCAGTCATCAAGGGTCGAACATGAACGCATGAATATCCTGATTGCACTGGGATGTTTTAAAGACGGCGCGCTGATTCAAACATCCCAGCAATATATTCTGGATGAGGTGCCGGTACGCAATAAATTCATTCCGGTTGTCGCCATGGCCGCCAATCCATATGCGATCCCTCTGTTATGGGACTGGTATGTGTCCGATCTGGAACAAATCGAGCAATTTCACCCCATGCTGTATGAACGGGTAGTCGCGGCGATCGTGCCGATGGCCGGAATGGATAACCCAAAAGCAGTGAAAAAATTTTTTGAAGATTACATGCAAAAGACCGACAAAGCCACCGATGTGATTAAACTGTCATTGGAGAAATTAGAGGTAAACCTGCGTATGCGCGCCGCCAATTAGGTTCAGGTTTTTAATTAACCGCAGACGCACGCGGACACACGCAGAATTATTTTCCCTGATGCTGGTTCTAGCCTCCTCTAAAGTTTGGCCCGGCTTCCAGGGCTCCATAAAACCCTCCAGCATCATTTTCCAGCCCTCTTCATCTTGAAATATCGTGGCTTCTCCGCAGGACACCCTGCAGCCTTCCTCGCCAAGGACATCCATGAGCTCACTCAATATGATTTCACGATCACCCATTTGATTTTCTCTATTTTACTGTAGGTTTAAGGCTCGAGATAGTCCGATGGCTTGGCATTCACCCAAATGGCGCTACCATCCTGAAATTATTAGTATTATGAACAATACTATGCACTTAAATGGCTTCAACACGTGCGACAACCTCAAACAGCACCCGCCGGTTTATTATTAGCAGGAACCATTCTCATTAACCGTTGACAAATATCGACCCATCAGTATACAGAAACCCTTTAAAAAAAGAATGTGATATTGATCCGGTTTTCTAAATCTGGTATTCAATTCAACCAGACCCACAACCACAAACCTCTCTGTGTTTTCGGATCTGGGAGACCGTATTTGAAATGAATCGGCGAACCTTCCTCAAGATTGCAGGTATGGGCAGCATTTCCCTGGCAGCCGGCTGTAGTCCTCCCGAAAAAAACCTGTTTTCCCTGGTTCAGGCACCCGACGACATGGTAACCGGCAAAGCCACCTGGTACGCATCGACCTGTCGCGAATGCCCGGCCGGATGCGGTATTCTCGCCAAAAACCGGGATGGACGTGTCATAAAGGTTGAAGGCAATCCCCTGCATCCGATCAACACAGGCAAGATCTGCATGCGGGGCCAAGCTGCCGTGCAGGCCATCTATAACCCCGACCGGATCAAAACACCGTTGCTGAAGGAAAAAGACAGGTGGCAACCGATTTCGTTTTCAAAAGCCCAGGCCCTGTTAAAGTACAAAACTCATGATGCGTCTCAAAAAGGTCCTGAGCGAATCCGCATGCTGACAGAGGTGATCGGAGAAAGCCTGCTGGCATTTTTTACGGATGCTTTAAAAAGCTGGAACGCCCAGGGTCCTTTGGTATTTGAACCCTTTGCCTATGAATCCTTGAAATCAGCTAATGAGAAAGTTTTCGGACGTGCCGAATTGCCTTCTTATCGTATGGAACAAGCCGATGTGCTGGTCTCTTTTGGAGCCGATTTTCTAGAAACCTGGTTATCTCCGGTTGAATATGCCGCAAAATTTAAGACCATGCACACCCTCCGGGAGGGCCAAAAAGCCCCGTTTTTCCATATAAACCCCGCGCAATCCCTGACCGGTGCGAATGCCGACTACTGGATGGCATGCAAGCCCGGCAGTGAATCCATCGTTGCGCTCGGACTGGTTCGTCAGGCGCTTGATATTCGTAAAGGCAAAAAACTGCCATGGTCTTTCCGCAAACCAATTCTGAAAGCCACGGCGCCCTATACCCAGGATCGGGTGCTGGAATCATCGGGCCTTTCTTTAGAACTTTATGAAAAACTCATTATCCGGCTGATGGGTGCCGCCAAACCATTGGTACTGGGAACCGGTACGGGCGCCGGCGATTTAAACGGCCTGCAAACCAATATTGCGGTGAATTTGTTAAACCTGCTGCTGGATACGGATTTAAAGCTGCTGGATTTCAACAACCGGCACCGCGTGGAAATTGCCGCTCGACGTTCTGAGGTGCTGCAATTTTTTGACCGCCTGCAAGCGGATTCGGTTGACGTGTTGATATTAAACAATGTCAATCCAGCTTTTAGTTTACCACCTAAAAGCGGGGTAAAAAAAGCTTTAGAACAGGACGATCTGTTTGTGGTCAGCTTCAGTAATTTCATGGATGAGACCTCACAGATGGCCGATCTGGTTTTTCCGGTCAACCTGCCTCTGGAAACCTGGGATGAATACGGTGGCTGGCAAACGGTCAGTTCAACCCTGCAACCGGCCATGGGCAAATTAACCCGGGCGCCCCATATCGGCGATGTGATCATGAGGGCGGCTTTTGGAAACGAGAAACCCGCGGAAAATTATAAGACCTATCTGTTTTCCAAGCTGGTATCGGACCAAAAAATTACCGATAAATTCGGCTGGGTACGGTTACTCCAAACGGGCGGCGGATTTGTTCCCACAACAAAATCCGGTACGCCGCAGTTCAAACTGGCGCCTAATAAAATTACGGATATATTGTTGAAACCGGTGGCGTCTTCCAAATCGGATCTGGTATTCACGGCCCTACCATCCATTCGGTTTTTTGACGGCCGAGGCGCCAACAAACCCTGGCTGGGTGAAATTCCGGATCCCCTTTCCCGTGTGGCCTGGCAAAGTCCTGTCAGCGTGCATCCGGATACGGCGAAAAGTCACAATATCACCCAGGAAGACATCATCCAGATTGAATCGCAATGGGGCCAGCTGGAGGCGCCGGTTTATGTAAACAAATTTCTACATCCGGGCGTGCTCGCCATGGGCATCGGCCAGGGTCACCAGGCTTTTGGACGATATGCGGAAAATAAAGGCACGAATCCTTTCGCAATATTGTCACCTGATGCAGATCAGGATTCAAACGGCCCTGTTTTTTCAGCAGATAATATTAAAATACTTCGGACCGGCCGAACATTGAAACTGGCCGCAATGTATGGCAGCCGCACCCAGCACGAAAGAACATTTGCGCTGACCGTCAGCATAGAAAATTATAGACAGGCAAAGACGCCTAAAAAAACCGGTCTGACAATGGAAGATTTTCCCCTAACGCTACCGCTGCCGGAAGGTTATGACCCCCAGCGCGATTTTTATCCCCCGCATGATCACGAAAAATACCGCTGGGCAATGCTGGTCGACCTTGATCGCTGTATCGGATGCGGCGCCTGCTCGGCTGCCTGTTACGCCGAAAATAACATCGGCATTGTCGGTGAAGATCGGATAATCGAAGGCCGGGAGATGACCTGGCTTAGCATCGAGCGATATCAGGATCCCGATCAAATGCAAAAGGTAACTTTTTTGCCCATGTTGTGTCAGCATTGTGACAACGCGCCTTGCGAATCCGTCTGCCCGGTATATGCACCGCACCACTCAAAAGAGGGACTCAACAACCAAATTTACAACCGCTGTATCGGAACACGGTTTTGCGTCCAGAATTGTCCCTATAAAGTGCGAAGATTCAACTGGTTCACATGGGAATGGCCCGAACCCATGAATGTGCAGCTCAATCCCGATGTTACTGTTCGCAGCAAAGGGGTAATGGAAAAATGCTCCTTTTGCATCCAGCGCATCAAAGTTGCACGCACCACCGCCAAAAATGAAAAGCGCATGATTCGCGACGGTGAGGTTATCCCGGCCTGCGTGCAAACCTGTCCAACCGATGCACTGGTATTTGGAAATTTGATGGATAAAGCCAGCCGCGTCAGAAAAATGGTGAATGACCCTCGGGCCTACCAGGCCATGGGTTACTTGAATACCAAGCCGGCGGTGATCTACCTTAGAAAAGTTTTACACGAAGCGTAAAACTTTTGGTTATTTGTTATCGGTTATTCGTTATTGGTGGTTTTTCAACAGCGGAGGATTTCAGATCTAATAACGCATAACCAATAACTATTAACTCTCGTGAGATTAATCGCATTCATATGGATGTGAGTCACAACGAAGACAACAGGAATTAACAGCATGCCGCAACTCACTTACGCGAGTATAGATCAGACGGTCATGAACACCTTGGGTCCGCCTAAAAGATACTACTGGGCGATCGTGGTCGTTTTGTTTTTGGGGGTACTCATCGGCGCCGCCTGCTGGACCTATCAGATTTTTATCGGCATCGGAGCCGGCGGTCAAAACAATCCGGTGGGCTGGGGCACCTATCTGATTAACTTTGTCTTCTGGGTAGGAATTGCCCATTCTGGGACGCTGATATCGGCCATCTTACACCTGTTTCGGGCCGGATGGCGCAATCCGATTGCCCGGGCTGCCGAAACCATGACCGTTTTTGCGGTTTGCATTGCCGGACTTTTTCCCTTCATTCATCTGGGACGCGTCTGGCAGGTCTATTATATGCTGCCCATTCCCAATCAGCGGCTCCTGTGGCCTAATTTTCTATCACCGCTGATGTTTGATGTGATTGCCATCAGCACCTATCTGACCGTCAGCAGCCTTTTCTGGTACACCGGACTGTTGCCGGATCTGGCTGCCATCAGAGATCGATCCCGGGGCACCCGTAAAAAAATCTTTCGCATCCTGGCGCTGGGATGGACCGGCGCCCATGAGCAATGGCGCCATTACACCCGCGGCTATCTGTTCTTTGCGGCCCTGGCGACCCCTCTGGTGATCTCGGTGCACAGTGTCGTGTCCTGGGATTTTGCGCTGGGAATTGTACCCGGCTGGCATACCACCATATTTGCGCCCTACTTTGTGGCCGGTGCCATCCATTCCGGCTTGGCCATGGTGTTGACGCTAATGATCCCTTTGCGTAAAATTTTTAATTACCAAAAAATCATTACCCGGGAAGTCCTGGAAAACGTGGCCAAGACGATCGTTTTCACCGGCTTGATTGTCGGCTTTGCCTACGCCACCGAATTTTTCATTGCCTGGTACAGTCAAAATTCGGTTGAAATCGAGCAATTTCGCTGGCGGGCATTTGGCGATTATCGCTGGGGCTTTTACTTCATGGCATTCTGCAACACCTTGATTCCACTGCTGTTCCTGTTCAAAAAAATACGCACGACCATCGCAACGCTTTTTATCATTTCGTTGATCGTCAATTTCGGTATGTGGTGGGAGCGATTTGTCATCATCGTTGGCGGCGTGGCGCGCGGCTTTTCGCCCCATGCATGGGGATTATACGCACCCACGATGATCGAGTATGGCATTATGCTGGGGAGTTTTTGCCTGTTTTTCTCCTTATTTCTGCTGTTTGCCAAGCATCTGCCGTCGGTGTCGATGACGGAGATGAAAGAAACCCTTGAACATGGAGGCAGCCATGCAGGGTAAAAAATACATAATGGGGCTTTTTAAAGATGAAGACCAGGTGGTTTCAACGCTCTCGGCGCTTAAAGAAAGCGCCTACAAATTTCAGCGGGTTCACAGCCCGATTCCGAGTCATAAGATTATGGCTGCGCTCGACTTAAAGAAAAGCAAGGTCGGCTGGTTTACATTGGCCGGCGGTATCCTCGGATTCATCAGCGGATTTGCCCTGGCCATATTTTGTTCAGTTCAGTGGAATTTGATTGTCAGCGGAAAACCGATCATATCGCTGATTCCGTTTTTCATTGTTGGATTTGAATTTACCATCCTCTTTGCGGTTTTCGGCAATGTCATCGGCCTGCTCATCCAGACGCGATTGCCCAGCTTTAAGGAAACGGAATATTACGACCCGCGGTGCTCAGGTGAGCATTTCGGTGTGCTGGCCGCGTGTGAACCCATGCAGCAGGATGGCTTGAAAAAATTTTTTCAGCACAACGGAGGGGAAATAAAAGTTTTTGATTAACCGTTTTATTGGTTGAATTGGTTAAATGGGTTTAATTGGTTGAAATACAGGACATATGGCTAACCAATGCAACCAATAGAACTAATTAAACCAATCCAACAATTAGATGAATTAATATGGCATCCAACGACACAAAAACCGAAAAGCCGCGGAAATCGTCGGTACGCTGGATATTTTTTATCCTGATCATCATCGGACTGGCGGCTTTTATCTTTGGCATTCTGAGCCCCCATCCGGAAAAAGCCTGGCAGGCCTATTTAATTAACTTTCTGCTGTGGTCTGCAATTGCTCAGGGAGCGGTTCTCTTTTCAGCGGTGATGCATATGACCAAAGCCCGCTGGTGTGGCCCGCTATCCGCGCTATCCGAATCCTTTGCGGCCTTTTTCCCGCTCTCATTCGTGCTGTTCCTGTTACTATTTTTGGGACGCGCCCATATCTTTCCGTGGCTGCATGAGGATCTTCACGGGAAGGAAGTCTGGCTCAATATCCCGTTTCTTTTCACTCGGGATTGCCTCGGCCTGTTAATACTCTATGCAATCGGATTTGCCTATCTCTACAATGCGCTGCAACTTCGATCTGGCGCGAATCAAGCTCAGGGCGCATTTCAGCAAATGATTTACAAGGGTTGGATCCGCAATAACCGCAGCGTCGAGCAGGTGAAGAAGAAAATGACCATCTGGGCCGCGCTTTATATTCTGGCATTTACGCTTGTGCTGAGCCTGATTGGCTATGATTTGATCATGAGCATGGATCCCCACTGGATCTCGACTCTGTTCGGGGGTTATACCTTTGTAAAAGCGTTTTATGTGGGATTGGGCGCCTTAATCATTTTGGCGGCCATCACCCGGATCAGAAAAGGCGAGGCCTCGGGTTTGGAGTCGTCTCATTTCCACGATATCGGTAAACTGTTTTTTGCATTTTGCTTGCTCTGGGCCGACTTTTTTTATGTTCAGCTAACCGTCATCTGGTACGGCAACATACCCGAGGAGACCTATTACGTCATTGAACGTACCATTATGATCCCCTGGAGCAAGCTGGCCTGGACCATCTTTGGGGTTTGTTTCATTATTCCGTTTGTGATTCTTTTAAATAAAAAGGTGAAATCGAAGCCGGTTTTTATGGTGATTCTATGCAGCGCTATTATCATCGGATTTTGGTGGGAGCATCTTCTGCTGCTGGCCCCGGCGCTGAGTCATAACGCCCATTCTCTGACGCTGAGTGTTTCCGACGGATTGATCAGTGTCGGTTTTTTTGGATTGATGGTCATGGCGGTGAGTTTCTTTTTAAAGCGTTTTCCGGAAATCACCGGGACCACAAAAGCGGAGGCCTCGAGTTGAAAAGGAATCACGTTTTTAAAGAGGTATCGAACCATTGAGTAAAAATACAACTGTCATTTTGACGACGCTGGGCACCGGACTTTTTATTGCGGTATTTATTTTCTTTTTCTATGCCCCGCCGCAAGCCCATATCGCGCCGGAGCAACCCATCCCGTTCAGCCATAATGTTCACAGCGGGGTCAAACAAATCCAGTGCCAGTACTGTCATCCATTTGTGGCCTATTCCAATCACCCCGGAATACCGGCGGTGGAAAAATGCTTACACTGTCATAAATATATTATTGCCAACCACCCCTGGATAAAAAAGGAACATGAATACTTTAACACCAAAACCCCTACGCCCTGGGTAAAGGTCAATCACGTAGCCGAACACGTGCTGTTTAACCACCAGCGTCACATTAACAGCAAAATTGCCTGTCAGGAATGTCATGGACAGGTGCAAAACCTTCACCGTTTGCCGCATAAAGTTTGGCGCATGGGTGAGTGCGTCGCGTGTCACCAAAAGAAAAATGCCAACCTCGACTGCTGGCTGGCATGCCATAGCTAGAATGTTATTGGTTAATGGTTATTTGTTATTTGTTTTTAAGATAAAAAGACAGTATGCCGCCAACCAATAACTAATATCGAATAACGAATAACTGCGCGAAGCGCTAAAGGAGTTCGGATTTTGTCAGCTGAAGTTAATGAAAATGTGCCATCAAACAACCCGACAGCCAAAGCATTTACGCTGACATCCGCATTTTGGTTTGCCACGGCAACCTCTTTTGGGATGATCGGTGCGGGTTACCTGATTGCACCGGACTTTTTGGCCAATGTCGAGTATATCCACTTCGGCCGGGTAAGGCCGATGCACGTCAATGCGGTGCTGTTCGGCTTTGTGACACCGGGTCTGTTGGCGGTGGCGTTTTATTATTTTCCCAGATTGTTGCGCACCGAGCTCTTCAGCCACAAACTCGGGGTATTCAGCGCCATATTCTGGAATTTTATGGTGGCCGCCGGCATGATTGGAATCGCTACCGGACACACCCAGGGACGGGAATATGCTGAATTGCCTTGGCCGGTTGATATTATGGTGGTGATCAGTTTCTCTTTGGTCGTATTCAACATCTTAATGACCATCCGGCAACGAGAGGAGCGAATTTTATATGTATCCATCTGGTATACGACCGCAGCGGTGGTGCTGACATCCATCACCTATTGCCTGGGTAACGTCATCTGGAAACCGGACACCGGCGCCCTGGTGGGTATTCCGGATGCCATTCTGCTGTGGTTTTACGGCCACAATATTTTCGGACTTTTATTGACGCCCATGGGCCTGGCGGTGGCCTATTATGTGCTGCCGATTGCCACCCGCAGTCCATTGTACAGTCACACGCTGTCGCTGCTGGGATTCTGGTCGCTGATCATCGTTTACACTCACATCGGCACCCATCATCTGTTGCAGGTGCCGGTGCCCACCTGGCTGAAAACCATATCGATTGTCGACAGTGTTGCCATGGTGATTCCGGTCATGATCGTGCTGATTAATCTGTGGTACACGATCAAAGGCAAACTGGGGGAGATTCATGCCGATATCGGTGCCAAATTCGTGCTGACCGGCACCATTTATTACTTCTTTGTCAATATCCAGGGCTCGATGATGGCCCTGCCGCATGTGCAACGCATCACACACTTCAACAACTGGGTGGTTGGCCATGCGCATATCGGTGTGCTCGGATTTGCCGGGGTAACAGCACTGGGAGGGCTGTACTTTATTTTGCCCAAAATTACGGGTAAACCCCTTTACAGCAGATTCCTGGCCGACGTCCAGTACTGGTTGGTGCTGATCGGCGTCACCGGTTTTGCGGTCGTTCTGACCATCGTGGGGTTAATTCAGGGCAATGCCTGGTACAATGGTGAAACCCTCTATCGGACGTTACCCATGATTCAGCCCTATTACATTTTAAGGGCGTCGCTGGGAGCCTTTATTATGATCGGCGCATATATCGGATTATACAACGTGATTCGATCGTTATATTTTAACCGTGGAGCGGCAACATGAGAATGACCCCAACCGTCATTATCACGGGCATCCTGGCACTGCTGGCGGCCATCACCCTGATTGTCGTCTACTGGCCGTACGCCACCCATGATATGACACCTTCTGATATTTTTCGCTCGCGCACGGCGGTTGAAAATGAGGGTCGCAAGATTTACCTGGAAAACGGGTGCGTCTACTGTCACAGTCAGTCCATTCGGGCAATCGATTGGGGTCACGGGGCACAACGCATTGCCCAGACCGGCGACTACGTGGCCGATGAACCGGTGGCGCTGGGGTCCCAGCGCACCGGTGTGGATCTGTCGCAGGAAGGCGGCGAGCATCCGGACGACTGGCACATTGCCCATTTTATCAACCCCCGCTACACCCGGCCCAGCTCGATCATGCCGCCTTTCGAGTGGCTGGGCATGCAACGCATCGATACGCTGACGCAGTACATACAAAGTCTGGGATTCAAGGATGCCGATCAGCGTATGCAGCGCCAGCGTTACTGGAAAGAAGGATCCATCAAGGCTTATGAAGCCGGACCCGATGTAAACGCCCGCTGGCTGGCGGAAATCGTTCCGGAGGGATGGCACAACATACCGAATCCGTATCCGACCACTACGGCCAGCCTTCAACGGGGCCAGAAAATTTATCAGAATTTTTGTATCGGCTGCCACGGCCCGATCGGCGACGGTATGGGGCCCGCCCAGCCCTGGATATACCCGCCGCCGTTAAATTTCACGATTTTAAAGGGCCGGGAAATATCGGGCGGCATCATCTACTATCAATTGATGAACGGTATCACCGGAACCGCTATGCCGTATTTTAAACGCGACCTTGAATCTCAAAAGATCTGGGAAGTCGGTGATTACGTGGCGGTTTATTTTATCAACCAGAGCGATGCCAATACCGAACCGCGCGGTATCGACTCCGCCTGGGAACCTTGATTTAGTTGAATCGTTAAATGGTTGATTGGTTGAATAGTTATTAAAGATAAAATCATCCTAAACCAATCAACAAATTAACCAATTAACGAGTTACCAAAAGATGTACTACCCTTACTTTATTGCATACATGGCCGCCGGTTTTATCATTAGCCTGGTGGTGTTCTTCTGGGCCCTGAACAGCGGTCAATTCAAAGACCAGCAGCGAGCGCGTTTCTTGCCGCTGCAAAATGATCTGCAAACCAAACCGGCAAAGGTACCGCGATTTGCGCGCATTCAAACCGCTGCGCTGTTTACGCTGGTCTGCTTATGCCTGGCAAGCGCGGCGGCGGTGGTGATTTTTTCACTGATCAGGAGTCTGAATTAATACCGCCACGGGGAAAGAGTGCGATTTTAGACCCTAAAAAGGAAACCGGTTATGAGATATTTTCAGTTACTGGGCATTCAACATTTTGTCATGTATCTGCTTCCGGCACTGGCATCGATTGTGCTGTTCATCATCGGGCTGGGATTTTACTATTTTCGTCGCGCGGACTCGGAGGAGCGTAAAACCCGTATCATCGAACAATTTCCCGGTGGTATTCAGGGCCGCAACGCCCCGTTTCCAGTGATTGTATATTTGACCATTGTTGGAACCATTATCTGGGTATTTGCCTATATTATCTTAGTTGGCGTTTTGGGAGTAAAAATCTGATGGAACAGCCGGCGCACCAGACATCCGCTTTCAAAACATGGCTGATCGTTCTATTTTGTGTCGCTATCGTGGTCTTCCAGGGCTGGCTGGCATTTACCGTAATTGGTGATCTCGGCCAGCCCGATTGGGACTATCGGCCGATCGCAGACGTTCCCGGGGAATCTCCCTACGCGGTCTACGATCCCTATAATCCCCTACCCTATGCGCAGCATGTGCTCAAAGCGCAGGGCCGGGAGGAAAATCCAAAGCATCTGTACGTGCTGCCTTTTGAAGGTGTTGAATAAATGAAAAAAATAATCGGACTTCTACTCGTGGTTCTGATTTTAATTCTGGGTGCCTACCACCTGTTAATGTTTTATGATAATAACTTCCGGTACGGTCGCATGCGCGAAACTCCGGCCGTGCGGCCATACGAAGCGCCACTTCTGATCACGGAAGCCGGTCTCGTTCCGGTCAACGGTGGGGAAGCCGTCTACCGGGTATCGGCGGGGATCGATTTAAAATCTCCCATCGATATGGCGCAACCGGCCGTCATCGCCAGAGGAAAAGGCGTATATCTGATCTATTGTGCCCAGTGCCATGGCCATAAACACGATGGCAACGGCACTGTCGGTCAGAGCTTTGCGCCTCTGCCGACCGATCTGCGCAGCGCCAAAGTCCAGGACAGCCCTGCCGGTGTCCTTTTTAAAAACATCAGTTACGGCGTTCCCGAAGGACGCCAGCCACCCTTGCATGCGACCATCACCATTGAAGATCGCTGGCGGGTCGTTTCCTACGTCAAATCCCTTGGCCCCCGAAACTAAACATACCCCCCCTGCGCAAAAGACATCCTGCATTCTCTGTGGCCTGCCTTTGCGCCATCAAGGGATTACCGCCGTCATATCCGAAAAATCATATTCATTCTGCTGCAACGGTTGCCGGCAGGTGTTTACGATTTTAATGGCGTCTACGGATTCGCCGAATCCTGAAACTTTCCATGAAACCGACCTGTTCAGGCAATGCCGGGCCAAGGGCATTATTCCCAGCACCGAAGCAGAATTAAGCCGGGCGGACAGCACCCATGAGGAGGCCGCACCGATGCCTCTGCGCGTTGCAGGAGACAGCGTTCTGACGCTAAAGCTGGTTGTCAGCAACATGTGGTGTTCGGCCTGTGCCTGGGTCATCGATGAATCCCTGAAAAAAACCCCGGGCGTCGTCGATTCGGCCTGTAATTTTTCCACGGATCGGCTCCAGGTGGTCTACGATCCCGTAAAAGTCGCCCCTGATCAGATCATCGCAACGATTCGCAAACTCGGTTACCGGGCGGCGGAACCCGGCGAATCCGAAAAAAAAACCGAGCGGCGTAGAGAATTTGTTCGATTTGCCGTCTCGGCTTTTTTGACCATGAATGTCATGATGTTATCTTTTGCCCTGTATACCGGGTTTTTTACCGATCTTTCTCCTGAAAATGCGGCTAAAATTTCCTGGCCCATGTTCGTCATGGCAACTGTGGTTTTGATTTACGGCGGATATGATTTTTATAAAAAATCCTGGGCCGGATTATGTAATGCCGCTTTCGGCATGGAAACCCTGATCATTATCGGTGCTTTGAGTGCATATTTATTCAGCACCTATAATCTTTTTGCGGGAAGCATCCATCTGTACTTTGACACCGCCTCTATGCTGATCACATTGGTGCTCTTAGGTAAAACACTCGAGCGCCGCGCCAAAGAAAAAGTTTTAGAAGATTTACAAAATTTCTTTGCGCTGATGCCCACCAAGGTCAGGATATGCAGCGGTGATTTCCCCGAGGGCCGTTATGTCGCCATCGAACAGCTTGCACCCGGTGACCGTTTTCGCGTCGCCGAAACTGAAATCATGCCCGCCGATGGGCGCATCCTGAAAGGCCGCGGTACAGTGGATGAATCCTCGCTGACAGGAGAACCCGTGCCCGTCATCAAAAAGCCCGGTGATTTTATCAGAAGCGGGGTCCGGGTCCAGCAAGGCGATTTTATCATCAAGGCCAAAAAGGTCGGAAACGACTCCACCCTGGGGCAGATGATGCAGATCATCGAAAAAACGCTGCTGGCCAAAATGCCCATCGAGGGCAAAACCGATGTTATTTTGCAGTGGTTCGTTCCCGTCATACTGGTGCTGGCGGCGACCACCGGCATTGTGTGCCGGTTCATGGGGTTGTCGCTGGAAACATCGTTCCTGCGAGCTGTAACCGTGATGGTTATCTCCTGCCCATGTGCTTTAGGAATTGCCATCCCTCTGGCGCGGGTGGCCGGCATATCTATTGCCGGGAAAAAGGGTATCCTGGTGCGTAATTTTACTGCATTCGAAATGGCCAACCGGATTACAGCAGTTGTTTTTGACAAAACCGGCACCATCACTCACGGCAACTGGATCCTGCAGAAAATTATGGTACTTGCGCCCTTTGACAAAGACCGGGCCCTTGAACTCGCAGCGGGGCTGGAACAGAATTCAGATCATTTTATCGGACGGGAAATTCTGCGGCAGGCACAAAAACGAAATATTGCGCCCGCAATCCTAGAGGATGTCCGAACGCAAGAAAAGGGTCTTATCGGCCGGTTTGACGGTGACATCGTAAAGATCGGGTCGGCGGATTTTCTGAAAGACACGGCTGTAAGTTTCGATAAACTTTGTGAGTCAACGACCACCCGCACTGCGGGTGGCTTGGATTTTACCGCCATCGGCGGGAAAAAACAGGGGCGCGAAGTGCCCCAATCGTTGCGGGTGGAACCGGGTGCGACGCATCCGGTTTGGAAAACCCAATCCGACGTCTTACAAAAGGAATCCGCATACTCGTATGTATACATGAGCATCGGAGATCGGCCCGTAGCTGTTTTTGTTTTCGGAGACCGCATTCGAAGCGGTTCCAGAGCAACCGTTAAAAGGCTGCTCGATCGTGGATTTCGGCTGGCATTGGTTTCCGGAGACGGAATTGAAACCACCCGGGCCATCGCAAAAGATATCGGCATCCAGGATGCCTACGGCAGCCGGATGCCGAACGATAAAGTCGCCATCATCAAAACACTGCAGGACCAGAACCATGCGGTGGCCATGGTGGGCGACGGCATCAATGACGCCCCTGCACTCGTTCAGGCCGACCTCTCCCTGGCCGTTCACTCCGGGGCGCGTCTGGGGGAAGAAGTGGCCGATGTAACCCTGATGCGGGCTGAACCCGAACAAGTCATCGATTTTTTAAGATTTGCCGGTGATGTTAACAAAAAAATTAGCCAGAATCTGACCTTCACATTTGCATACAATTTCATTAGCATCCCCCTGGCCATGAGCGGCCTGTTGACTCCGCTGGTGGCCGTATCCGCCATGCTTCTGAGCAGTATCAGCGTGATTGGAAATACGCTGATGCTGGTCCGTAAGCACTCCGCTTAAGGTGTCAGTTCCCGGGTTCCAGGGTTCGAGATTCAGCGTTCAGCTGATTTGATAACAATATGGATACTTTTATCCAAAAAGTTTACATATCGCTTGCCGCTTCAATCTCATTAACGGCAAAGTCGATTCTCAAGTCCTGAAAGGTCAAAACCGCAAACTATTATAAAATTATACATTTCAAGAGGTTACATCGTTTATCGGATGTCTGCAAATTTAATGCGTTAAAGATCATTATTATGAAACCAATGGTACTGTTTTTGCATCTATACATGTAGATGTGTTGTAAGGGTCTGCTGTCAAATTTCGACAATATCTGGACTGAGATGCTGTTGGTTTGAATATCTTATTCCGAAAAATACAGAAATTAACAATATTCCTATGTTAGCGGGGATTTGACAATCGATCATACGGAGCAGGGTATAAGCAGATTAACTGATAAACAGCTTAAATAGAAAAAATACTGCCAGAAATTAATACAGCCTAACGTCAAAAAATCGTTAATTTTTGCAATATTATCTTTGTCCAACCTTACAACGGCAACCCATCCGGCACAGCTGGTAGTTTCCAAAAGATATGGACGGCCTGAAAAACGAGTAAAATGGATAACAAACTTAGATTATTGATATTTTCAAACAATATTTGGAAATAGGAAGATATGCTGGCCAATAATTAACCCATAATCGCAAAGGAAGGAAAAATGCCGAAAAATTCAAACACCCTTCATCAGCACATGACGGCCGTCAAAGATGGTAAACTACGGTTTGAAAACGCCTTCCAGGGGGTGTCCCGTATGATTCTGGAAAGCGAAATTGAGAAAGTGGTGGTGAACGGTAAGACAACCTATGATTTTAAAATCTTCCGCAACGGTTCCAAGCATATTATCGGAATGTATAATGAAATCAATAGCTTCGTTTCCTACGTCAAAGATGCGGCCGAGAGCGGTTCTTCCAAGGAAATGGCCTTTGTACTCGTTGGCGAACCGGGTAATGGCAAAACGTT
>JASFGZ010000012.1:0-26920 GCA_050123495.1 Desulfobacterales bacterium | reverse complement strand
GCGTTTAACGCAACGGCGCTTCGTATTCAGAAAGAGATTGCCAAAGAGGAGCCGGACACCCGCATGATTGAAAAATCAATTGTCAGTGACCAGTCGCTTACCGGAGAGGTTCTACGCGTTTCGAATTCCTCATTTTACAAGGGCCTGAGCCAGGTGGCCACGGTCAAAGATGCCATCATCCGGCTGGGTTACAAAGAGGTGGCAAACATCGTCACCCTGGTTACCCTGCAACATAATTTCCAGTCCAAGGATCCGGTTGTGCACAAAATTATGGGGAAACTCTGGCGCCACTCAGTGGGATGTGCCATGGGTGCGAACTGGCTCGCGAAACAAACCGGATTTCAGCCGATATGTCATGAAACCTTCATTGCCGGCCTGCTTCATGATGTGGGCAAACTTTTTATCCTGAAGGCCATTGATGATATGAAGGCCTCAGGGGAAATCGATCATCGACCCTCTGATACGCTCATAGATGAGGCCATGCTAAATCTGCATGCCGAACAGGGGAATTCGCTCTTGAATCACTGGAATCTGCCCCAAAAATACTGTCGGATTGCACGGGATCATCATATAGAAGACTTTGATTGTAATAACCTTTTGCTCGTGTTGGTTCGGCTGGCCAATCACATGTGCCACAAAAAAGGGATCGGTTTATGCGAAGACCCGTCGTTTGCTCTCATGGCAACCCCGGAAGCGCATCAACTCCAATTATCCGAAGTGGACATGGCCCGATTGGAAGTTCTGCTTGAAGACTCTCAAGTTCTCAGTGGATGACCGCAGAAGTATCAGAAGACAGTAGACAGAAAACAGAAGTCAGAAGACAGAGGTCAGAAAACAGAGGACAGATGTCAGATGACAGAAGACATCAGAGGGCAGATGATATCCGGCTTCTGATCACTGGCTACTTGGCTTCTGGCAATATGATTTTGACAAGTAGCGAGAAGCCAGCGACCAGCAGTCGGAGGATATAATATTAGAACCCATTTCAAAGATGTGGATTAGGGTTCATGGCAAGTCGCGGTTTGGCGAAAAAGCGGAGCATACACGTTAGTATGTGAGCATTTTGAGCCGATCCGCAACACAGCCATGAGCACTTAGACGCATTTTTGAGATGGGTTCTAGTAGGCATCTTCGATAATGAGCTGTATCGTTTTATTTGCATTCCAGCGATTCCACCGCATCCGAAAAGCGATGCGACTAAAAGCCGTCTCTGTCTGCATCCGGCCATCGGCATTGAACCGGATTGCATGAACAGGTTTCGACCTACTGTCGGCATCTTGAGCCAACAACATTTTGCGGTGATTTCTCCCCACAATTTTTGAGGATACGACCTTAACATTTCGAGTCATAAATACGGGCTCCGGGTTTGCGGTGCCAAAGGGGCTCAAGGCTTCAATCTCATCGATCAGTATTTCCGTTATGTCGGCGAATTTGATTTCAGCATCAATATTCAGTTGGGGTATCGAATCGTCGGATCGGGTCATTTTGGCAACCGTCTTCTCAAAGGTGTTCTGAAACTCCGCTAAATTTTGAGTTCGGATGGTCAAGCCGGCCGCCATCGAATGACCGCCGAAATCTTCCAGGCAATGCTGACAGGCGTGCAGTGCTTTGAATAAATTTAGGCCGGGGATGCTTCTGGCAGACCCTTTGCCAAATTCCTCCTTAACTGCAATCAGAACGACCGGCCGAAAATACTTTTCCATAATGCGGGATGCCACAATTCCAAGAACGCCTTGATGCCACTCGGGATGCCAGCATACCAGGGCCTTCTTTTTAAGGTGGTCCGGATGGTGCTCAAAGTCCGATAGAATGTCGTCGAGGATCAAATGTTCCTGTTTCTGACGCCGATCGTTCAATCCGTTTAGAGATTCAGCCAACTGTTGGGCCGTGGCGTTGTTTGTGGTGGTAAGCAACTTCAATGCTATGGAGGCATGATCCATGCGCCCGGCAGCGTTTAATCGCGGAGCCAGTCTGAAAGCGATATCCTCGGCATCTGTCGGCCGATTCGCAATACCGGCCACTTTTCGGAGTGCGCTTAAACCGGGTCGTATGGCGGAATTTATGAGGTCAAGCCCTACTTTTGAATAAATACGATTCTCTTCAACAAGGGGGACCATATCAGCGATGGTACCCAGGGCGACGAGATCGCAAAGATTTTTGAGATTGGGCTCCAGTCGGTCTTTCCAATATTTATGGTCTCGCAAGTATTTCCGCAAACCAACCACGAGTGAAAAAGCCATGCCGACTCCGGCCATCATTTCCATGCCCGACTGGCAATCATGACGTTTGGGATTAAGAACGGCCACGGCGGGAGGGATTTTTTCAGAGATCATGTGATGATCGGTAACAATCACATCGATTCCAGAATCGCAGGCTGCGATGACGGCATCATGACTGCCGGAACCACAATCGGCGGTAATAATCAGTTGTATCCGATTGGGCAGGGCGAAGTCTCTGATATGGTGGGTTTGCAGACTGTATCCTTCTTTTATTCGATGGGGGATATAGGCGGACACTTTGGCTCCGATTTCCCCCAAAAAATTCAAAAGGACGGCCGTAGCGGTGATGCCGTCAACATCGTAATCGCCAAATATTAAGATATTTTCATTTTCTATAATCGCGCGGTAAATGCGTTGAACCGCAACATCCATGTCTTTCAGGCTGAATGGTGTGCGAACCGCACTCAAGGGGCAGCTGATAAAGCGTGAAGCCTCCTGGGCGGACGTCAGTTTGCGATTGACAAGAATGGTCGCTGTAATCGGATGGCAATGCAGTCGTGCATGCAATTTGTTTACGGTCTCGGCATCCGGCTCCAGTATGTGCCATTTTTTTTCCATTGACGGCCCTATACCGTATCCGGGTAGATTGAACAACCTAAAATTGGTCAAACGTGCAGGTGATTTTTATTGCAAATAATCAAGATGTGGTTATACTTTCTATCACCTATTTTTAATTGCTCATCCCGCGCCTGGTTGTAATAAAAGCAGAGTCCATAGGACAGAAGACAGATGACAGATGATAAAAACTGGAAGGGGGCGTGCCCTATCTGACTTCTGTTTTCTGTTCTCTGTCATCTGTTTGCTGATGACTGACACCTAATTAAACCCTTTTTTGCCAACAGTGAATTTTTGAAAACACTAAAACAGAACTACCGGGTGGATCGCAGAGAAATCGCTTTTCTAAAGTTTATTCTGGAAGCCTATGATGGTATTGCTACGCTAAGAACGGAAGATGCAATCCGGGGGATCATCACATTTCACATCGCACCCGGTTGCGAAAGACAGTTCGCGGAAATTTTAAAGGATCTAAAAAAAGACATCATGATTGAGCCGCTAGGGTTGAAACTGCCCAAACATAATTAAATTTTGACACATGAATACGAAATATCTTTATCTACATACAATGGGTTGTCAGATGAATGTATATGATTCGGCGCAAATCGCCCTGCGGCTGGCACCTCTAGGATATGAGCAAACCAATTCGATGGATAAGGCCGATTTGATTATCATTAATACCTGCACGGTCCGCGCCAAAGCCGAACAAAAGGCCTTTAGCTTACTGGGCCGGCTTGCAAGGATGAAGCGCAATAAAAGACGACTGATTATCGGGGTCGCTGGCTGTGTGGCTCAGCAGGAAGGCGAAAGGATTCTGGAACGCATGCCCTCCGTCGACCTTGTTTTTGGTACCCAGGCGATTGCCAGGCTCCCGGGCCTTATTCAACAAATCGAAGCCAGGCGCTGCCGGATCGTTGATGTCGATATGGATGAAGTCCCGGATATCCCTGAATTTCTAGTCGGGCCCCAGACTGAAAGTGAGGTCTCCAAATTCGTTACCATCATGCGGGGTTGTGATAATTATTGCGCTTACTGCGTGGTTCCTTTCGTGCGTGGGAGAGAAACCAGTCGCGAGCCGGAGAGCATCATTCGAGAAATCCGTGTGTTAGTTGAAAACGGTGTAAAGGAAGTTACGCTGCTGGGACAAAATGTAAACAGTTATGGGAAAAAACAAAGCTTATGCACATTTCCTGAGCTCTTGGAAAGGATAAATGAGATCGAAGGGCTTTTAAGAATTCGATTTACCACATCCCATCCTAAAGATTTAAGCTCGGACCTTATCACGGCTTTTAGGCATCTTGATAAATTGTGTCCCCATATTCATCTACCGGTTCAATCAGGTTCAAACAGGATATTAAAGCGCATGAACCGCAGATACACCATCGAGCAGTACCTTGACAAAGTGGCGAAACTACGGGATACTTGTACTGAGATAGCGATCACATCGGATATAATTGTCGGCTTCCCTGGAGAAACAGAGGCTGATTTTAAAAAAACCTTGGAGCTTATAAAAACGGTGGAATATGACGGGCTTTTTGCCTTTCAGTATTCTGATCGCCCCCGAGCCCCGTCTGTTAAACTGCCTCATAAGATTTCCGAGCCCCTAAAGAGAAAACGGCTGCAGGCCCTCCTGGATTTACAGGAGAAATTTACAAAAAGAAAAAATAAGGCCCTAGTCGGTTCCACGCAGTGGATTCTGACCGATGGCTTGAGTAAAAAGCAAGTATCCGGCCAACCGGATGATGCCAGCCACACATTGCAGTGGACCGGCCGTTCGCCCTCGAATAAAATTGTCAATTTTTATCTGGATGGACATCTGGCCACCGATCAAAGCTTAGCCGGCCAATTGATTGGTGTCCGTATTGATAAAGCCTTTTCGCATTCATTGTTTGGTAAAGCGAAAAGCGCCGAGCCCTCAGCGGGAGGGTTGAAAGGAGTTGAGAATTATGCTGCATAAGGTGAGCATAGCGGGTTTGACAATGGATCCCGCCTCGAACACGCCGATTATCATATTGAAATCGGAAGAAAACGACCAGGCTATTCCGATATGGATCGGATTGTTAGAGGCAACTTCAATTGCATCGGCCCTCCAAAATATTAAATACGAACGTCCGATGACGCATGATCTTTTTAAAAATTTCACAGAACACTTAAAGATTTCGATCTCAAAAATTGAAGTATGCGACTTAAAAGATAACACGTTTTACGCGAAAATCCATTTTATTTCCAAGGATGGAAATTTTGAAATGGATGCGCGGCCCAGCGATGCGATTGCGCTGGCACTTCGATATGATGCCCCTATCTATGTGGCGGATGAGGTCATGCAACAATCGAAAATGGGAGACGGTGAAGCAGAGGTGTTAGATACCAGCGAAGAAGGTAAAAAATGGGCTGACTATCTGGAAAACCTTTCACCGGAAGATTTCGGTAAGTTCAAGATTTAGTTTCATCCAAGATGAAAGTGGCGGGTTTAGACTTTCACCTTGCATTGGGCTCAAAAGTCAAGATTGTCTGCTTATCATTTCTGCGCAAGTATGTTTAAAACCAGCGCCGGGAACTTTGTTCCGGTGCTTTTTTTATAACAACTCCTGCCTTCCTGCCATGAATCTAATCTCTCGCCGTCGGGTTTAACATTTTTCATTCCGTTAGAAAATGATAAAAAATGGACAATTTCGAAAGTTTGGTTTTGCTGCCGGAATTGTTCATAACTTGTTGATAACTTCGAATCCAACTAAAATATTTTGGAAAAATTTACCCTGCCATAAGCAACTGAATTTAAATATCTTATCGATTCAGCTGATTTTTTATATTTAAATTTCAATCAGATACATTTTGTTGATAACTTTCTCAATTCAATAATTAAAAACCGTCGTAATCCGGCTTGACACCTGCAACGCTTTATCCAAATATGGTTACAATCAGTATGCTCCTTTTTCCTTTCCGCGGTGATTTAATTTCGACGGGCGCGGCGCACTGATATGCGTCGCAGTATATAACCGAATCAGGGTTAAATTGTTGAATTGACCAATCGCTGCTCTTGGCGGATTTTGATTGGGTCTGCATCACCGAAGCTGTTCAATATCACGGTGATGCCAATATATTGTGCTTGGGAAAATAGCGCACACAATATATTGTTGACATAAGGCCATTTCATCGGGTATTATATTTAAAAAGTGAGCAAGGTTATATACACCAAACTGCTTTTAGGGAAAGTATCATGTGCACCATTTTAGTCATCGATGACGAAAAAGGTATTTTAAGCGTGATCGAAGCGGCCTTAAAAAAATTCGGCCATGAGGTCGAAATAGCGCTCGATGGGATTGAAGGTATTAAAAAATTTGATGATGGTTGCTACGATATGGTGATCACCGATCTGCGCATGCCAGGGATTGATGGCAGGGGCGTGGTTCGACATATTCGCAATTCTCAGAAAAATTCCATTCCAATTATCGGTATTTCAGGCACCCCTTGGCAGATTCAGGACTCGGGTTTCGATGCCGTTCTTTCCAAACCTTTTCCGCTTCAGGATCTGGTGGAGTCGGTCAAAAAACTGGCGACGATCCCAGCCAAACCCGCATTAAGCGCCTAAAGCAAAATTATTGCTGCTCCTTTAAAAAGATTTGGTGGTACTCGCTACCGATCAGATGCTTTTTTAATAGCCGTGTAATAAAACTAAAAATTTCGGCAAGCTCTTCATCAGACAGGCGTTTAATGATGGTCTTCATCAACCGGTCATCTGAGAATTTTTGAAGGTAATATACAACCGTGTTTTCATCTGTCTCTCGATCGGCACCAAAACCGATCAGTCCTGCATATGTTTCCACGAAATTATGAGAGTGAATGGTCATTTTCCACCTGCACTTCAAGATAGGGGCTTCGCCCCATTATTCCATGATTAATGATGTCTGCCTGACTCATAATTGAAAACT
Source organism: Desulfobacterales bacterium (assembly GCA_050123495.1). Lineage (GTDB taxonomy): Bacteria > Desulfobacterota > Desulfobacteria > Desulfobacterales > JAHEIW01 > JAHEIW01. The sequence goes on along the minus strand of JASFGZ010000012.1, from coordinate 20,157 downwards.
GCCTGGCAGTCAACAGAAGGTAGGTGACAATAATGGAGAGCTTGCCTCAATTCGGCCGGTTTTGATCCAATACGGTACGAATGGCGGTGGCTAAATCATTTTTTACCACCGGTTTCATTACAAATTTTTGAATGCCCATTTCCAGAGCCTTTTCTTCGGTAATGATCTCGTTAAAACCGGTGCATAAAATGACGGGAATATTGGGTTTGATATCCAGCATTTTTTGGGCCAGCTGATCGCCGGTCATATGCGGCATGGTCATATCCGTGATCACAATGTCAAAATTGTGAGGCCGATCAGTAAACACCTTGAGGGCTTCATGGCTGTCGGTTCTGGTAGTGACATGGTAGCCTAAACCTTCCAGCATCTGTTGTTCCATAGAAACGATCTGCTCTTCATCGTCGATTAAAAGGATGCGCTCGTTGCCTTTCGCGGCGCCATTGGACGGCTCGAATTTGGTTACGGCGTCAGCATCTTCGATAATCGGCAAATAAACCTGAAATACCGTTCCCTTACCGGGGGTGCTCTTAACGGTGATGTCGCCCCTGTGGTTTTTAACAATTCCATGAATGACGGATAATCCCAGCCCCGTTCCTTTGCCTTGCTCTTTGGTCGTGTAATAAGGTTCAAAAATCCTGTCCATCACCGCAGCATCCATGCCGCAGCCTTCATCTTTAACAACCAGCTGCAAATGCTTTCCGGGCTGCATTCCTATTTTTTCAATCGTTTCTTGGTAGCCCATATTCACTTCGCTCAGGTTGATTTCCAGCTTGCCGCCCTTATCCTGCATCGCCTGGTAGGCGTTGGTGCAGAGATTCATAATCACCTGATGAATTTGAGTGGCATCTCCCATTACGGGGTGACAGTCATCATCGATTTTATGAATGATCTCTATGGATGCTGGAATCGATGCCCGTAGAAGCTTGAGCGTTTCCGTTATAATATTTTGAACCCTGATCGGCTTGCGTTCCTGACCGCTCTGCCGGCTGAATGTCAGAATTTGCTGGACCAGTTCCTTGGCACGATGAGCGGCTTTGAGAATCTCTTCCAGGTTTTGATGCGCCACACTGTCTTCGGAAACTTCATCCATTGTCAATTCAGTGTACCCGACGATGGGAAAAAGGATATTGTTAAAGTCGTGGGCAATACCGCCAGCCAGGGTGCCGATGGCCTGGATTTTGAGAACCTGTTGCAGTTGACGCTCATATTTGGCCAGCGTCTTGGTGCGCTCTTCGACCTTCTTTTCGAGGATTTCATTTTGATTGCGTAGCAATGAATAGAATTCAAGGCTCTCCAGGGCGTTGGCGGTGTTGAGCAAAATAATGGACAACAGGGTCAATGAAGTATCCGGTATTTTATGATTTTTATCCGGCAGCAAGCCGATGAACATACCCCGGATGCGTGAATAAGTGGCAATAACATGCAAAACGAATTTTCGGCTATGATTTTTGGATGATACCAAAACGCCGCGCTTTTCGCGTATGGCCCAGGCAAAATAGCCATTTTCAATCATGTGATCGACTTCTTTTTGGATAAATGGTTTCAGATGTTTTCGTTTGCATACCTCTAAATCGAAATCCGATTTTTCCTGATCGACAAGATACAGTGCGTTGGCTTCGAAAGGAATTAGATCGCTGATACGCTTATCGGCTTCATGTAAAACATTTTTGGGGCCGTAGGCCTTATTAATATTTTCCTGAAAATCACCTAAAGACAGTGCCATTTCAAGCACATTTTGAATAAACCTCCGGTTTTCCTCGAGATAATCGATTCGGGCGAGAAGTTTTTCAGGATCCAACTGTATGGCCTTATTGTTTTTCATGAAATTATTAAACATCCAACATTGATTCTAATGCAAAAACTTGATGGACCGCCTGTCTAGAAACAACATCAAAACACGTCGGCGACAGCCCCAGATTTTCCCAGGCGACAGGATCTAGGGGTGGTACAAACCGTTCACCACTGGTGCCAATCCCCAGGCCGTTGGCGATAATGTCGGCCAGATGAACCAGTGTGGCAGGTACCGGTTGTTGCGCCTCCCGGGGGCAGTGATGGAAAAATACGTTGTTCTCCAGAACCATCGGAAGCTTCCAACGCTCCAGCAGATGCTTGGCAACATGGCTATGATTACAGCCCAATTGATCGCTCTCCTGCAGGTACAGCAGCGAATCTGAAGATTGCGCATGGTTTAGAATATTGCGCGATTCCTCAGGGAAATAACTGTAAAGAATCAATCGCCCCAGATCATGCAACAGTCCCGAGACAAACAATTGCTCTGTCTGGGGCAGACCCTTATGGGCAGCCAAAATCCTTGAGATGATACCGCAAGCCAGACTATGCCTCAGGAAAGAGTACATACTGAGTATTTCTTTAGGAATGTTGTTAAAGAGGGAAAGAACGCTGATTCCAAGTGCCAGGCCGGAAATTTCCCGCGTACCGATTAGCGTCACTGCCAGTGAAATTTTGTCGATTTTTGAAGGGAATCCATAAAAGGGTGAATTAACGATTTTCAATAAAAGTGCGGTTAAACTAGGGCTGCGCTGTATCACCTGTGAAATATCCTCTGCCGATGACAAGGGATTGGCAATCACCTCGTTTAATTCAAAAACGATCGAAGGTATCTCCGGGAGCGAAATATTTTCTTTGGTGAATTTCTTTAGAAAATCTTTTTCAAACGTCTTTTGCTCGGTGTCGACTTTCGCCAAATTGATACGCTTTTCCTCTTCTTGAAAATTATATTTGCTGCGGAAAATGACGGAAATACGAAATATTTCTTTATTGGCCGGATGTTCTAAATCGACATGGCGAAATAGATCTTTTGTACTTTCTCTTATTTGTTCAACAACTTCTGGATCTATCGGTTCGCCGGAAGCATTCTTGCTGCCATTGTTACCCCGAATATTGACCTCGGTAATTCCCCAAATCTTGAAAATTCGGATATGAGCGGTGTCAATCTTTTTATCCCTTTTCAGAAGCAGTCGGCCATTAATATCCCTGACTTCTTCATCCAAAATCATCCCCGGCTTCAGTTTATTAATGTGAATGATGCCCATATGGTTTCGATCCAGCTCCTTCCGACAGGTCGATATGCATTATAACCTACTAAATTTAATTAGAATATTTTTAAATTAAACAGGGTTTCCCAGTTGCCGCCATCGGGATGGAACACCTTAATCCTATTAATGATTATCGTCTTATTGTGATACAAACTTAAGGAAAAATAAAAAAATCGGGCTGTTCGGCAGATTTGCGAATTGATGGGATGCTTGCTAAATCCGTAAAAAAAAGAAAAAATTTCCTGTGCCGGAGAAAGTCTATCTATTCCTGTCGGGTGTCAGTTCTTCTATCAGTCTGGTCACGGCCGCCAGGTAGTCTTTCAGACCATGCATGAAGATATCGTTGTGTTTGGCTCCCGGTATTTTTAGGAAGGTCTTGTTCGGTGCCGGACATGCTTCGAAAAGTGCCTCGCCGTCAGAAAGGGGGATGATATGATCCTTTTCGGCATGGATGATCACGGTGGGCTTATGAAATGTATGTATTTTGTCGACGTTGCAAAATCCCTTAGCCTCTTCAAACCCGATTTCAGCGGTATTGATCCCCAAAAGTGCCAACAGTGGACCCGCATAGGCAAAACCACTTTCAACAATCAGGCCGTCAATGCCGGCAGCATAATGCAATGCCAGTTCCAGCACGGAAGCGCTGCCCAGGGACCGGCCCATGGGAACCAGAGGACCCGGGCAATCGTTTTTTATCAGCCATTCTTTGGCATAATTAAAAATCACGTGACAATCTCGCATCATTGCGGTTACGGTGGGTTCGCCGGTGGAACGACCATATCCGCGATAATCAGCAGCTAAAAAATTGATCCCCAATTGATTCATCAGTTGGCCGAATTCATCATAATCAGCCACGATTTCGCCGTTGCCGTGAAAAAAAAGGATATTGCCGGCAGATTTGTCGGTCAGATGAAATCGGGCTCCGACGGCGATGTCGCCCTCTACCGGTATCATGATATCCGTATAATCTGAACCGGTCAGCGGCCGCCCGAATTCGGGTCGTGGATGGAAGAGATACATTAGTATTTCGGGGCGATCTAATTGAGAATAGTCTATTTTTGAGATATCGATCATCGATGTCCTCCGAGCTCCTATACGTTGGATGGTTCCCTTGTTTACCATCCAAAAATTAGCATTAGCGAGGATAAAGACGAAAACGAATACGAATACGAGGTTGGGCAACGTTCCTTCGCTTCGTCCTCCTCGTCCTCGTTATTTATCATTGCATCGTTCGCCCCGGCGATTAGATGGATTTTCTGAGATCGTTTCAATCAACTACACCACGGTAATAGGCCAAGCGTCGGGCAATCGGCTTGAATAAACGTAATAAATATCGTCTTTCTTTTCCTGCCAACGGCTTGGCCATGCCGCCGGTATCTGCAAGAGATTTTACTTCTGCAGGTGTCGCACATCCTACAATGGCCACATCAATATCGAAAGAAAGCGCATACCGAATCAGCGCCGCCGCCGTGACCCGGGTCTGGGGCAAGATAAAATGGGCGGCGCCTAACACTTTCATTCCGATAACCGCCATCCCTTTCTTTCTGGCCGCCGGCAGGGTTTCGGTCAAAAATCCGTCCAGAATTTCTTCAACCGGATTTACCGGCATCATAACGGCATCCACCGGCCATTCACGGACGGCTTGAGTCAGGATCTTGGGGTCGTGGTGTCCGGTGACGCCGATAAATCGGACTTTGCCCGCAGCTTTGGCTTCAACAAATGCCTCTAAAGCACCGCCGGGGCCGGCGATCAATGCGATATCCTGCGGTGTACGCACATCATGAATTTGCCACAAATCCAGATAATCGGTTTGTAATCGGTCAAGGGTTTGCTCCAGATCCGCGAGCGCGTTGGTCTTGTTCCGATTGGCAGATTTGCTGGCCTGAAATATGGTTGCACGGATTTCAGAATATTTTCCCCAGAGTTTTCCGTAGTATAATTCGCTCTCGGCATAGACCCGGGCCGAATCAAAATATGTTATTCCCTGATCAATGGCTGCCTGTAGGACCGCACGCGCTTCCTGTTCACGACCGTGGGTGCGAAGAACACCTTCGCCACCGAGACCGACGCACGTCACCGCTTGATGGGTTTTTCCGAAAATACGCTGTTCTATGTATGGTTGGGTCACAGCAAGGTCTTATTTACTTGAGGTCTATCGGCCATTCGAGCATCCGGGCGGACACTTCTTTGAGAATTTTAACGGCTGCCATCGCGGTAATTTCTGATGGATCTCGTTTGGGATTCAATTCAACGATGTCAGCACCCACGATCGGGGCTTGCAGTTGCTGAATCAATTCAATCACCTGACGGGTCGTCAATCCGCCGGGTTCATGATGGGAGACGCCGGGAGCGAATGCCGGGTCCAGAACATCCAAGTCAATTGAGAGATACAGCGGACCTGTCAGCGGTATGCGGGCGGCTTTATCGTATTGCGGTATCGTGATAATTTCTACCCCAAAACGCTCGGCCTGCAATTGCTGGTGCGGATTAAGCGCGCGAATACCGATCTGAACCAATCGGGATGCCAGTTTTTCTTCCATGATGCGCGCAAACGGGCAGGCATGGGAGAAGCGGTTTCCGTCATAGGTATCGTAAAGATCCGGGTGCGCATCCAGCTGAACAATTTCAAGTCGGCCGTATCTTTTATGGAATGATTTTATGATCGGATAGGTGATGGCGTGATCGCCGCCCAGGGCAATCGGACGGACATCGCGATTCAATAGTTCGGTGATGGAAGCTTCAATGTTTTCAATCGCATCCGAGTCACCGTCGATCTGTATGTCGCCGATATCGATAAAATCAGGCCGCGCTGCCAGATCAATACCCGATTCCGAGCACAGATTGCTGGCACCGGAATTCATCGTTTTGCGGATTTGAGACGGTGCCAGGGCCGCGCCTTGGATGAACGACGAAAAGGCATCAAATGGGATGCCGATAACTGCGACCATTCCCGATCTTAAATTATCAGAAGGTTTTATCATCTGAGCCCAGCCGGTCGAAATTTTGGTTGGGTTTTCCAAACCGGGTGCTTCGCACCCGGTTTTACCCGCAACGATTGGGGCGCTACGCGACCCTGTATTTTCCCGCCTATGGCGGTAAAATCCAAGCCACCCGCTTTGCGGGTGGTCGTTGGCTCGTTGGATTATTGCTGCAGGGAGCGCACCGGTAGTACTCGGCAGCCTTTATTGTCATGCAAGTCTACTGTAAAGGCGTTTCCGATGTTGAAGTTGAACGCCAGCGGCAGGGCTAATGCCGTATCAGAAGTCCAGATGAGTATACAGCTGAGCCTGATCTGGGGCACGACTTTGACCGGATGTCCGCAATCGGTTTTATAGCCTTCATATTTGGGATCTTCCACGAAAAGGCTTTGCAGTTCCGAAACCGTCGGCAGGCGCCAATTATCGTAAAGCTCAGGGACGAAATCTGTGAATTCGTTTTCGAGCCAGCCTTGAACCTGATTCCAAAAGATATCGGTCTGGTTGTCCGTCTTGGCCCACATGAGCCCCAATTTGCGATCCGTAATTGTTCCGTTGCCATGATCTATAAAGCGCTGTTCCGCCAAGACAAAATCATAGGTGCCCGCAGTCGTTATCAGGATAACGATGAAAAAAACAACCACAGTTTTGGAAATTTTTTTAATCATAAACCGTTAGAGCAACATTGCGTGCGGCCATAGGTTTTTACAAAAGTAAACAGCTGTAATTGATGGTTGACTCTTTGAGGTTATTAAAGAACCCGGTGCGTGTCAACCCGTAAGTCCTTGAATACCCTATGAATCAAATGAATACCCAGCCAGTATGAAGGCATATGCTGATTTACGCCCATCCGGATCATTAAGGCATCGATTTGTCCGGAATCACGCGCCGATTGATTTTGGATTTTGGAATTTAGATTGCGGATTGAAGATACCGGAGCCCAACTGAGTAGCTGATCTGACTGATTGTAAATCCAAAGTCCGAATTTTAAAATCCAAATTGTGAATTGCGCCAATACTCCGTTACTCCGGATAGTTGTTCGTCCAATTCTAAATTTGGTGACACTGCCGGATTAGGCTTTCAACTTCGACTTGACGATTATTTCTGAATGCAACGTGCGATGTACCGGACAGCGGTCGGCAATTTGCATCAGACGCTGCTTTTGTTGATCGTCGAGCGGGCCGGCTAGTTCGATTTCACGCTCGATTTGATCCAATTTGCCTTCTTTGGTTTCACAGATCTCACAATCAGCGGCATGAATTTTTTGGTGATTTAATTTAACCGTGACACCATCCAGCGGCCATTGTTTACGATCCGAATACATACGCAGGGTTATGGCGGTGCAGGCCCCCAATCCGGACAACAGGTAATTATAGGGAGCGGGGCCCAGACCGCTTCCGCCCATCGAGATGGGTTCATCCGCAACGAGGCTATGACCTTCTGCCATAATATCAGTTGCATATCCGGATTTTCCGATGCGCGCGATGACCTGGGTATCGGTTTTGTCGCTTTCGGGTTCCGCTTTTTGAGACCCGCTGACATATTTCAGTGCCCAGGCGGCAATAACCGAGCCGGCATAGAGTGAATCTTCAGGATCTGACAGCAGATGGTCGGCCTTGTCCAGAGAAATAAAGCTTTTGGGATGCCGGGCAGCCTGAAAGATGTGGGCGGCATTTTCAATTCCGACCGTTTCATCTATCGGCGAGTGCAGCACCAGCAGGGCTCTGCTTAAATTCTGCAATGTGGCTTTCATGTTGACGAACTCCAGATCGTCGAGAAACTGTTTTTTTAGCGTAAACGTTCTGCCGGCCAGATTGACATCCGCTTCGCCCCGGCTTTGGATGGCCTCGGTTACACTGCCAAGGGCATGTTTTACGTGCCGAGGATCGGCCGGAGCGGCGATAGTGACCACTGCTGCTGAAGCTGAAACACGGCCGGCCGCCTGAAGCACAGCCGCGCCCCCGAATGAGTGGCCGATTAATATTTTGGGCGCTTCGTAATTCGATTCGAGAAAATCCGCGGCTGCAATCAGGTCATCGACATTTGAAGAAAAATTGGTATCGGCAAAATCGCCTTCGCTTTCGCCCAGACCTGTAAAATCAAAACGCAGCACCGCCAGACCCTCACGGGTTAAAGCCCGGCTGATATGCGCGATAGCTTTTATGTTTTTGGAACAGGTAAAACAGTGGGCGAACAGAGCATAGGCCAGCGGTTTGCCGTCGAGGGGCAAATCCAACCGGGCAGAAAGGGTTTGGCCGTCTTTGTTTTTAAATTCGAGCTTTTTAAATTGCATCATCGCCTCAATTTCTATTTTTTAGACAGGATTAACAGGATTTTCAGGATTATTTTTTCTGGATCACTTTCCAGAAGAAAGTGACCCAACACAATCCGCCTGACGGCGGAAATTCTAAACGCTTCTAATCAGGAATCTTTGTACCGGATACCCATGACCGTTCACCTTGTGCCTGTTTGGTAGATCTGTGGCGAATTCATTTATCTGCCCCCGGCTTATAGTCCACGATGGCCGGTGGCTGGAGGCTTCTGTCCTCCAGTACTTTCAACGCTGCTTCGATTACGGCGTGCTGGCGCTCGGGATCATTGGGTTTATCCAGCGGGAACCCATGACGAAACGGAACCGCCAAAGCACGGGGGGGGCGTACTTTCTCGGTCACGCTGCGCAACAATTGAATCGCTACCGTAGAGATGCCCCGGTGCTCCAGTTCGGCTGCCACCAGGCCCACGGCCTGGTTGCACATCGGTCAGACAGGCACCAGCAGGGCGATATCGACACCATCTTCAACCAGTTTACGAACCGCCGCCGGTGCGGTTTTTTTTCGGAGGCGTCCGAGCGCTGTTAGGGATCCCATGAAGGATAAATGCCGGTGGTTTAACGAACCAATGCGCCCGCCTCTGACCAGTTCCTGCAAACGCACCAGGGGGAATACCAGATTGGGATCCTGCCGGAGTCCGGAGTGGTCGTAAAGATCGCTGCGATGCGTGTCGATCAGGGCGGAAAGATCCGTATCGGCAGGGATTTCACGAAAACTGCAGTCACCGCCGCGCATCGAATCATCAAACGGCTCCTGGCCGGGCTGGACGAGTCCCGCGCTGCAGACCACCGCTGCCCGACTGTCCTTTAACGGTTTTTTTAAAGGTACCCAAGGTACCGGCTCGATCCGGCGCCAGGGATACGCTTTTAGAAACAATTTATATTTTAACGTAAATTCACTCAGGTCACCCAAGAGATCCTCCTCAAATGCATTCTAAAGGTATTCATCCTGTCCCATTTCCGCCAGCTTGAATTTTTGAATTTTTCCGCTTCCGGTCATGGGAAACTCGGAGACGATTTTATAATGCCTTGGCCATTTCTCTTCAGGCAGGTGCCGTTCAACATGCCGGGCGATACGATCCAATGAAAGTTCGGCGCCATCCTTAAATTTTACCCAGGCAGCGACTTCCTGTTCTTTTTGAGGATGGGGGAAGCCAAACACCTGAACCTCTGAGATCTCGGGGAGCTGGTAAATAATTTCTTCAACCTCCACCGGATAGATCTCCACAGTGTCCCGAACGATCACATCTTTTAGTCGCCCGGTTATCTTGACATAACCCTGTCGATCCATTTCACCTAAATCACCGGTGTGGAACCAATCTTCTTTATCAATCGCAGCGGCAGTCGCAGCCGGCATTTTATAATATTCTTTCATTAAAAAACCCCGGGTGCATAATTCGCCCTGTTGATCGGCCGCCAATTGCTCACCACTGCCGGGGTCGACAATTTTCAGTTCATTGCAGGAAAGCGGCGTCCCGATGGTGGATACCCGTAATTCGATGGGGTCATCCGGATGGGTCATGGTAATCCAGGAAGACGTTTCGGTGATGCCGTAGGCCACTGTGATATCGGAAACCCCGATGTCTTTAACGATGCGTCGCATTAACTCCATGGGGCAGGGGGCACCGCCGATGATCCCCCGCGATAAGGTATTCCAGTCTTCTTTTTGAAACTCGGGGTGATCGATAAGGGCAATCAGCATGCTGGGCGATCCATAAACCGCGGTACATTTTTCCTGTGATATGGCTCGCAAAACCTTTGGCGGGTCAAACATTTCAGATGGCATGATAAGCGCCGCACCTCTTAAAAGTCCCGCCAAAGCGATACAGGTGTTGCCCATCATATGAAAAAGGGGGAAAAAAAGGCACAATCGGTCTTCAGAGGTAATGCCCTGACGTTCGGTGCCAACCATGGATTTGTTGATCAATCCTAAATGATCCAGAACAACGCCTTTGGGTTGGCCGGTTGTGCCGGAGGTGTACATAATCGCCATGGGATCTTCGGCGTGCACTGCCTTTGCCATTTCAGCGAGAACCACATCGTCAACCTCGGCAGCCAGGGCCTGTAATTCAGCCCAGGTGGTCATTTCTTCAGCGGGTGGGTCGCCGAATACAAAAATAAACTCTAAAGACGGGACTTCTTCCCTGACCGCCAGCGCAATTTCCGAAAATTTTTTATCGTCCGAATCCGGGGCGATAATCAATCCCCGGCTTTCAGACTGCTCCAGGATAAAGTGCAGATTTTCGCTGGTGGCATTCGGATCAATCGGTACCGTAATGGCCCCAATTTTGGTCAATCCCAGAAAAGATAGGAGCCATTCGGGACGGTTATGGGCCCAGAGACCCACCCTATCGCCGGCGTTGATGCCTTTTTTGATGAAACCGCGTGCGCTGCGGTCAATCTCCCCGCACAGGCGTTCAAAATTGTACCGCACGCCCATTTCGCTATGAATTAGCGCATCCCGTTGCGGATTTTCAGCCGCAATCTCGTCCAAAAAGTCCGCGATGGTTTTATCGATTACCTGCATGCTCTCATCTCCCTTCGATGGCAACCCGGATTTTTAAAGTGGTTCACTATAGAGTAAATTAAATTTTGAGTCCAGTTCAAAGTCCTGTTTACAACAAATGAGCTAAAATTAAAAATGATCTAAAATGCCTAAAATTGAAAAACTGAAATCGTGTTATTTCAGATATCTTACTGAATCGCATTCATTAACTTGACAGCTTGACAATTAAATACCCATTCTTTATAGTCACCAGATTAGCCAAGGCGTCTGGCATTAAACTTAGAAGTGGTTTAAAAGCCCCATCTAGTGTCCGATGGCTGCGTTGCAAACCGATTCAAAATGCTCACATACTACCGTGTATGCTGCGCTTTTGACTCGGCTTGCGCCTTACCCTCGAACACAATCTGAGGCTTTGAAACCACTTCTATCCATTACGTGAGGATGAATTCCGATTGAGCGGTGAAACCATCATAGATGTTGAAAATGTGTCACTGGCCTTTGGTGGGGTTCAGGCGCTATATAACGTCAGTACGCAGTTACTGCCGGGAGAGATATTTGCCATCATCGGACCCAACGGGGCCGGCAAAACCTGTCTGTTGAACTGTATCAGCCGATTTTACACGCCCCAGGAAGGCGAAATACGCTTCAAAGGCAAAAACATCACACGTGTTGCCACGCATCATATCGCCAAATTGGGCATCGCGCGCACCTTTCAGAATATCGAGCTTTTCAAAGGGATGACGGTTCTGGACAATATCAAGCTGGGGCGCCATGTGTTTTTAAAATCAGGCATCCTGTCCGACATGCTTTACTGGGGAAGAACCCAGCGCGAGGAATTAAAGCTGCGTCAGGAACTCGAAGAAAAGATTATCGATCTTTTGGAAATCGAAACCATTCGCAAAAAGATTGTCGGTACCCTGCCGTACGGGCTTCAAAAACGGGTCGAGCTTGCCAGAGCCCTCGCCATGCAGCCCGAGGTCCTTCTGTTGGACGAACCCATGGCCGGGATGAATCTCGAGGAAACCGAAGATATGGCGCGCTTTATTATCAACGTGAATCAGATGTGGAGCGTTTCCATCATCCTGGTTGAACACGATATGGGTGTTGTCATGGACATTTCCGACCGCGTGTGTGTTCTGGAGTTCGGGCAGAAAATTGCGCAAGGTTCACCTGAAGAAATTCAAGAAAATCCCCAGGTCATTCGCGCCTATCTTGGAGAAGATGAAAAGGCCTATTCACGACTTTAAATCTTAATGGATTATAATGGACTCAGATCAAGCAACCGCTTCAAATAATCTCCAGAGCCTTCCCGCGCTGCTCGTCAAAAATGCGAAACAGTTTGGCGATGGCCGCGTTGCTTTGCGGGAAAAAGAATTCGGTATCTGGCAGTCGGTTACCTGGCAGCAGTATCTGGAACATGTGCGGCATTTTTCCCTGGGCTTGATATCGTTGGGTCTAAAACCAGGTGAAGCTTTGGGAATCATTGGCGACAACCGGCCGGAATGGGTGTATGCCGAACTGGCGGCCCAAGCTGCCGGGGCGATGCCGTTCGGCATCTTTCAGGACTCGATTTTGAGTGAGGTCGCTTACATCATCGACCATTCCGAAGCAACGATGCTTGTGGCCGAAGATCAGGAACAGGTGGACAAGATTCTGGACCTGAAAGAGAAATTGCCGCGTCTTAAAAAAATTATTTACACCGATCCCAAGGGATTATGGGATTATGAAGAAGATTTACTGATAGAGTTTAATCAGATTGAAAAACTGGGCCGGGAATTGCACCGGAAGGAACCTGATTTGTTTGATAAAAATGTCGCTGCGATCAAAGACAGCGATCTGGCGATTGTTTGTTACACGTCGGGGACCACCGGCAATCCCAAAGGCACCTTGTTGACCCATGCCAATATCCTCAGCATGGTAGCTGCTTTAAACGAAGTCGACCCCAAATCCCCGGATGATCAGTTTCTCTCGTTTATTCCGTTGCCCTGGATCGTGGAACAGACCATGAGTGTTTATTCTGCGCTGTACGCCGGCTATACCGTGAACTTTCCGGAGGAGCCGGAATCTGCCATGGCAGATCTATATGAGATTGCACCCAGCCTGGTGGTGGCATCACCCCGCATGTGGGAAGGTATTTCGCGCCAGGTAATGGTCAAGCACCTGGATGCCTCCTTTTTAAAAAAGTTTATTTACAACCTCTGTCTGCCGATTGGATATCGTTGGGCGGAATTTAAATTTGAAAAAAAGAATCCTTCGCTGGGCTGGAAGATTCTTTACTGGCTGGCCTATGCCGCCATGTTTAGGGCCCTGCGCGATCGGCTCGGTTTTTCAAAGGTCCGTTCGGCCATGACCGGTGGCGCTGCTCTGGGGCCCGATGTTTTTCGTTTCTTTCACGCCCTGGGTGTCAACCTCAAACAGATCTATGGCCAGACCGAGGTGGCCGGTTACTCCACCATCCATCGAGATGGGGATATCAATTTCGACTCGGTCGGGATCCCGGTTCCTGCTGCCGAAATTTCCATATCTGAACCGGATCCTGAAGGGGTCGGCGAGGTGATATCGCGGGGCCCCGGCCTGTTTCAGGGATACCTCAAGGACGAGCAAGCCACCCGGAGCACTATTATTGAGGGTTGGATGCATACCGGGGATGCCGGCTACTTTACCGACGACAATCATCTGGTCATTATCGATCGGGTCAAGGATCTGATGCACCTGAGGAGCGGTGCCAAGTTTTCGCCCATGTTTGTTGAAAATAAGCTCAAGTTTTGTCCGTATATTGTGGAGTCGGTGGTTCTGGGGCATGAACAGGATTATGTCACCGCCATGATCTGTATCGATTATAAACATGTGGGCAAATGGGCCGAAGATCATCGCATTAATTACACCACCTATTCGGACCTGGCAGGCAAGCCAGAGGTTTATGATCTGATTGAGCGGGAGGTTGTCAGGGTCAACAGCACCCTGCCCGAAAAAGCCCGAATCAATAAGTTTCTGCTGCTTTATAAGGAGCTCGATCCGGATGATGAGGAATTGACGCGTACCAAAAAAATCCGCCGCGGATTCATCAATGAAAAATACGTCAAGGAAATCAGCGCCCTATACAGTGACGCCCGGGAACTTCCCATCGAGACCGTCATCCGCTACCAGGATGGCAAAACGGCGACGCTGCGGACCAACCTGGTTATCCGGACGATGAAACCGGAAGCGGAATACCGGGATCTTTTGAAACCGAAAGGTTTCTGGGCAAGGTTAAAGGGAGGGATCTAGATTGCAAAGCGAATTTCTCATATTCATGCAATTTTTTCTGACCGGGCTTTCCATGGGTTCCATTTATGCGCTGGTGGCACTTGGATTCGTATTGATTTACAAATCCACGTCCATCTTGAATCTGGCCCAGGGCGAATTCCTCATGGTCGGAGCTTACATCTGTCTTTCGATAACCCTGGACTTCGGCCTCAATTTTATTGCCTCTTTTATGCTCACCATGATCTTTTCGGTTATCCTGGGACTGGCGGTTGAACGTCTGGTGCTGCGGCCGCTGATCGGCGAACCCATTATTTCGGTCATTATGGTCACCCTCGGGCTCACCTATATTTTGAGGGGCCTGGTTATCATGTTATGGGGCAACGATATTCGTCAGTTTAATATCTTTCCCCAACAACCCCTTGACCTCTGGGGGGTCAAGATTGCCTACCTGTATATCTGGAGTATGGGAATCTCGCTGGTGCTGCTGATCTTTTTTGCCGTGTTTTTTAAATATGCGCGTACCGGTGTATTTATGCGGGCCGTGGCAGACCATCAGACCGCGGCCCAGAGTATGGGAATTTCGGTTAAACGGGTCTTTGCCATCAGCTGGTGCATTGCGGCGGTGGTATCGTCCATCGGCGGCATTTTGATCGGCAATATCGGCGGGGTTGGTGTCGAACTGAGTCACTTTGGACTGAAAGTGTTGCCGGCGGTGATCTTCGGTGGTCTCGACAGTATTCTGGGGGCCATTATCGGGGGATTGGTGGTCGGTGTTTTGGAGTTTCTCTCGGCCGGATATCTGGATCCTTTTATCCCGGCAATAAATGAAGTATTTCCCTTTATTGTATTGGTATTGGTCTTGATGATCAAGCCTTACGGGTTGTTTGGTATAGAGGAGATCGAAAGAGTGTAATCGATTTGGGATTTGGGATTGAGTTGTTGGTTAATTAAGTTGATTGGTTGAATAGTTAATTAAGTTGAAAGGATTTAGTCCGATCAAATAAGCTTGAAGTTAATAAACGCAATCAACTTAATCAACCGAATAAACTTATTCAACTTTTCACTCACGACACCGGATTTTATCGTAAAATTAAATTAGTCCTGTAACTGAAAAATATAGGTGAAACACGGCGATGCCTGCTGGATTATACCACGAAAATTATCGTTCGGATGAGCGTATCTTTCAGACCTGGTTTGTTAGAATCTGGTTGATTGCCTTTTTGATCGCCTGTGCGCTGTTTCCCTTATTTGGATCCAAATACATGGTATCCATCATGATCGAAGTGGGCATTGCCATCATCGCCTGTAACGGTTTGAATCTTCTGACCGGTTTTACCGGTCAGATTTCTTTGGGCCACGCCGCCTTTATGGGGGTGGGTGCGTATACCTGCTCGATCCTTGTCGGCCCAGCCGGCGTGCCTTTTGTCGTGGCGCTTTTTTGCGCCGGCATTATGACCGCTCTGGTGGGCATGGTTTTCGGCATTCCTTCCCTTCGGTTGAGGGGTTTATATCTGGCGATGGCGACCATTGCGGCTCAATTTATCATCGAGTTTACGATCCGGCGCTGGGACAAGCTCACCGGTGGGGTGGAAGGCATGTATGTGGATCCGGGGACCCTGGGGCCGTTTCATTTTGATGATCGCATTCATTTGTATTATCTGACCTTCGTTCTGGCGGTTGCAGCGACTCTGGCGACCAAGAATATCGTTCGAGCGAGGTCCGGTCGGGCATTTGTGGCCATCCGGGATCGCTATCTGGCGGCGGAAGTCATCGGGGTCAATCTTTTCAAGTATCGCCTGATGTCGTTTGCAGCATCCTCTTTTTTTGCCGGTATTGCCGGTGCCCTGATGGCCCAGTATCTGGAGGTTATCACGCACGAATCGTTTACCATCATTCAATCCATCGATTATCTGGCCATGTGCATTATCGGTGGATTGGGTCACATTCCTGGTGCTATTTTCGGTGTCGGTTTTTGGTTTATTCTTGAAAGGATTTTAGAGGTGGTCACCACCACGCTCAACACGGCTTACCCTGATCATGTAACCTGGTTTGTTTCCATCCGGGAGATTGTTTTTGGACTGGTCATTATCCTTTTTCTGATATTTGAACCGGACGGCCTGGCAGCGCGCTGGCGCACCATCCGGGCTTACTGGAAGCTATGGCCGTTCTCTTACTAAGGTATATTCGCTTTAATTGGTGATAGAGGACCGAATAACGGGTTGACCGACAAATCGGTTCACCCAGTAAAGAAAAGGAGGGTAAAATCATGAAAAAATGGACCATTGGATTTGCCATATCACTATTTGTCCTGGCCCTGGCTTTGGGTGCCAGTCCGGACAATGCCCGCGCAGCTGAGACGATCAAGTGGGGCGTTCTAATTGACCTTTCCGGTCCTACCTCGGACTGGGGCAAAAACCAGGTCAAGGGGCAATTGGATGCCATGCGCTGGATCAACGAACATGGCGGCATCAACGGCAAAGAACTGAAGTTGATTGTCATTGATGATGGTTACAAGGTCCCCCGCGGAGTGGCCGGCTACAACCGGCTGGTGGATTCGGAAAAGGTCATTGGCCTTTACATTCAGTCCACCGGTACCACCATGACTCTGATTAAAAAGATCATCGCCGACGGGGTTGCCACTATCGCGGCCTCTTTTACTTCAAAATTCCAAGATCCTAAAAAAACACCCTTCAGTTTTTTCGTTTCTCCTTCTTACGGGACAATGGGACGTATCTCGCTGAAGTGGATCCGGACGACCTGGAAAGACACCAGCCGCAACCCCAGGATCTGCTATCTGTATCCCGATAACAAATACGGACGGGATATCTTAGACGTTTGTAAAGACTATGCCAAAAAGATCGGCGTGGATGTGGGTCCGGACCAGGTCATCAACTGGCCCACCAAGGATGCCACGGTTCAATTAACCAATATGAGCCGCTATGATCCGGATTTTGCTTACATTACGTCCACGGCAATGAACGGTGCGGTTATCCTGAAGAATGTCAAAGCCCTCGGACTCCGTACCAAGTTCATCTCCAATATCCGAAATTTTGAGGAAAGCCTGATTACCCTGAGCGGTGGGGCGGCCGAGGGGACTTATGGGGTCCACCCCATTGCCCCTTATGGTGCGCCGGTACCCGGAATGAAAAAGGTGGTCGCCTCCCATGAGAAATGGCATCCGGGGGAACAGGGCACCAACGTTTATGTTGAAGGCTGGGTAAATATTCTGAGTGTATCTGAGGCCCTGAAAATGGCGGATAAAGCCGGTGACCTGACTCCGTCCGGCATTCGGGATGCCTTTGAAAAATTTAAGGACTTTAATACGGGCGGACTGGCACCGCCACTGACCTTTACCAGTACGGATCATCGTGCCAGTATGGCTGCTAAGCTTTATGAAGTCAAAAAAGACAAGTTCGTAGCCGCGACCGACTGGATCGAGTTACCCAGAGATATGGAATATTTTGGTAAATAATTGATAAATGTTCGTTGTCAGTGGTCCGTTGTCGGTTGAGTGCGCGACGGGCCACAGACAGCGGGCCCCTCACGGCATCTTAATGCTAATTTTTTAATCAAGGGAACCGTATGCTTGAATTGAATCTACCCAGGCGATTCAATGCAGCCCAATATTTTGTAGATCGCCATGTGGATGAAGGCCGCGGGGAGCAGACGGCCATCCTTTATGAAGATCAGGCGTTTACCTATCGCCAGTTTCTTGAACACGTCAACCGCACGGCCAATGCCCTGACCGGGCTGGGCATCGGCATGGAAAACCGCGTTATGCTCCTGCTGCGTGATACGCCGGAAATGCTGTTTTCTTTTTACGGAGCCATCAAGATCGGTGCGGTGCCGATCCCGTCCAACATTTTGATGAAAGCGCCGGATTTCCTCTATATGCTCAATGACAGCCGTGCGGCGGTTTTGATCGTTGATGCGGTATTTTTGCCGGAAGTCAGTAAAATCCTCGATCAGGCCATTTTTTTAAAAAGCATCATTGTCTGCGGCGATGCGGATCACGCGCATCTGTCTTTCGATGAACTTTTGGAAAAATCAGATACGGACTTTAGAGCCGCTGAGACCACACCGGATGATGCCGCTTTCTGGCTTTACAGCGGCAGAAATTCTGAAAAATTAATGGGTGCCGTTCACCATCACAGCCATATGGTCTATTGTTCCGAAGCTTATGCTAAAGGCATCCTCAATATGCAAGCCGAAGACCGGGCCATGGGCTCGTTTCTCTTTTTTGCCTATGGTTTGGGAAATGGGGCTTATTTTCCATTCGCGGTGGGCGCTACGACCATACTCATCAACCACCCCCCCAAACCGGAACTGTTTTATCAGGATCTGGTCAAATATCAGCCCACTCTTTTTTTCACGGTTCCGACACTGCTGGGCGTGCTGGCTGAATATAAAAAAACATGTCGCAGCGAGGGCACGGAGCTGCCGCCTGTCGAAAGCCTGCGGGCGTGTATATCCTCTGCTGAGATTCTATCACCGGAAATTTACCACCGATTCAAAGAAGAATTCGGTATTGAAATATTGGAAGGGACCGGCTCTACGGAGATCTGTCATATTTTTCTCTCCAGTCGTTTTGGTGAAATCAAACCGGGCAGCACCGGTAAGCTCGTTCCCGGCTACGATGCACGGCTGCTGGATGATGACGGTCAGCCGGTCAAAACCGGTCAGGTCGGCAACCTCATGATCAGCGGGGGTTCGATCGCTTCGGCCTATTGGAATCAGAGAAAAGAAACCAAATTGAACATGCAGGGCGATTGGTTTGTTACCGGGGATCGCTATCTGGTGGATGATGAGGGATTTTATTATTTCCGTGGCCGCAGTGATGATATGCTGCGCGTGGGCGGCAAATGGTTGGCGCCCCAGGAAGTTGAAAATACACTGGATCAACATCCTGCGGTTGAAGAAAGTGCGGTGGTGGGGTACCAGGATGCCGAGGATCTCATCAAACCCTATGCTTTCGTCGTTCTGAAATCCGGGCATTCGCCTTCACAGGAACTTGAAGAAGAAATTAAGCAGTTTGTCCGGGATCGAATTGCTATCTATAAATTTCCGCGCTGGATTGAATTTTCAGATCATATTCCTAAAACCGCCGGAGGTAAAATTCAGCGCTTTATCTTGCAGGAGCAGATAAAGGAAAGGGACTAAGCATGCTCAACGTAAATAACATCGAGGTCATTTACGATGATGTTATTCTGGTCCTCAAAGGCCTTTCGATGGGTGTCAAAGAGGGCCAGATCGTGGCCCTGTTAGGCGCCAACGGAGCCGGTAAAACCACAACCCTGAAAGCCATCTCAGGCCTTTTGAAGACCGAAGAGGGTGAAGTTACCGGCGGCTCGATAGAGTTCATGGGGGAGCGAATTGACGGCCAGGAGCCCGAAGCGATCGTCAAGAAAGGCATCTTTCAGGTGATGGAAGGGCGCTGTGTTTTTGAAAACCTGAGCGTGCATGAGAATCTGATTGCCGCAACGCGAACCCGCAAAAGCCGTCAAAAAATAAATGAGCGCTATGATATGGTATTCTATTATTTTCCGGCCCTCAAACCCCTGCGTAATCGATTGGCCGGATACCTATCCGGCGGGGAGCAGCAGATGCTGGTCATTGGCCGTGCCCTGATGGCCAGTACCCGGTTGATGATGCTGGATGAGCCTTCGCTGGGCCTGAGTCCCATCCTGGTTGCTGAAATTTTTAATATTTTAAAACGCTTAAACGAAGAACAAAACATTACGATGCTGCTCGTTGAGCAAAATGCCCATCTGGCGCTGTCCATTGCCGAGCACGGTTATGTGATGGAAAACGGTAAAATTGTCCTTGATGATAGTGTCGATAAACTCAAGGAAAACGAAGATGTAAAAATGTTTTATCTGGGGCTCACCGAAATGGGCACCAAGCGAAGCTACCGTGATGCCAAATTTTACAAGCGCAGAAAACGCTGGTTGACCTAAGGAGAGATATCATGCCAGATGAATGATATCGTCTTCAAACGCATCAAAAAACATTTTGAAGAAGACGAGGAGAAAGAATAATTTCCTC
>JASFGZ010000011.1:0-27000 GCA_050123495.1 Desulfobacterales bacterium | reverse complement strand
CAGGATTGGTTTTACCTGGAATGGGTATGCAGCGTAAAAGTCCCTGGGTATAGGGATGCAGGGGGTTCTCGAACAGATCGGATGCCTCTCCGGATTCAACAACCTGTCCGCAATACATAATATTCACCTTGTCGGCGATGCGGGCCACCACGCCCAGATCGTGGGTGATGAGGATCATCCCCATGTCGAACTCCTTCTGTATGGAAGCCAGTAGCGCCAGAATCTGGGCCTGAATGGTCACATCCAGGGCGGTGGTGGGTTCATCGGCGATGATCAAGGGCGGGTCGCACATCAATCCCATGGCAATCATCACCCGTTGGCGCAGGCCCCCCGAAAGTTGATGCGGGTATTGCCTTAAGCGGCTGGCGGCGGCGGTTATCCCGACTTTCTCCAATAGGAACACCGCGCGATCCTGGGCTTCCTGCCGGGACACATTTTTATGGGTCAGCAGGGCTTCTTCCAGCTGGTTACCAATCGTATAGCAGGGATTGAGCGAGGTCATGGGCTCTTGAAAAATCATGGCGATTTTTGAGCCGCGGATATCCGCCATCTGGCTTGCGCTGGCATGGTCGAGATTAAGGCCATCGAAAAAAATTCGGTCAACGCGCCATTTGGCCTTTTTGGGCAGCAGATCCATCACCGACAGCACGCTCAATGATTTCCCGCAACCTGA
The DNA here is from genome assembly GCA_050123495.1 of Desulfobacterales bacterium. GTDB lineage: Bacteria > Desulfobacterota > Desulfobacteria > Desulfobacterales > JAHEIW01 > JAHEIW01. The sequence goes on along the minus strand of JASFGZ010000011.1, from coordinate 26,327 downwards.
CTCGCCTACCAGCGCCAGGGTCTTGCCGCGTTCGACGGCAATGTCAACGCCGCGCACCGCATGCAAAACGCCCGCTTCCAATGGAATGTCAACATGCAGTCCCTTAACTTCGAGCAGTGCATTCACTATCGTCCCTCCGGTGCCGTAATGTCTCGGATCCCGTCACCGAGCAGATTAATGGAAAGTACCAGGGCAAATATGGCTGAGCCCGGTATCATAATCATCCAGGGGCTAAAAAGCATGAACTCCTTGGCCTCGGCCACCATCAAACCCCATGAGGGCAGCGGCGGTTGAACCCCCATACCGAGAAACGACAACCCTGCTTCGATCAGTATGGCCCGGGTGATTTCCAAGGTCGCCACCACGATCAGATTGTTCATGATATTGGGCATGATTTCGGAAATAATGATTCTCAGGGTCGAACAGCCGGATGTCTTGGCGGCATTGACATAATCCATCGAGCGCAGTTGCTGGGTTGAGGCGCGCATCACCAGGGCAAAGCGGTTCCAAATCATCACGCCCAGAACCAGCACCACGATCGGCAAAGAACCGCCTACTAAAGCCACCACGGCCAAAGCCACCAGCATAATCGGCAACGCCAGGCGCGTGGTAATAATGGCGCTGACGACCATGTCCACCCGCCCCCCGAAATAACCGGCGGACACCCCCAGGATGGTTCCGATCACCCCCGAAATCAGCATCGCCATCACGCCGATGAGGAGCGAAATACGGGCGCCGTACATGAGACGACTCAGGTAGTCCCGACCCAGATTGTCCGTACCCAGGATGTGATTCCAGGTTCCCTCCTCATGCCAAATGGGACCGGCCAGACGGGCGTCGAGGTCTTGTTCATAAGGATCATGGGGCGTCAGAATCGGCGCCGCAAGCGCCATGATAACGATCAACAGCAAAACCGTTCCCCCGATCAGAAAGCCTGTGTGGCGCTTGGCCTGCCGATAGACCATCTGCATCGGTGTCGGAAAGGTGACTTCTTTAAAAGGACTTGTGGCTTCCATAATTTTTTCTCTTTCTGCCTTTATGAATTTTCCGCTTCTACATTTCGTATGACAGATTTAAATTATCCATTTCGATTTATGGGATTCGAGAAAAAAACAGGCTGTTAGACTCTAGACTATTAGCAGCTAACAGCTTACAGCCTGAACACCTAAAAGGCTTTTATTTTGCCCTTATGCGCGGGTCCAGAAAAGCGTTAAACACATCAGCCACCAATGTCATGGTCACATAGATGACGGATAACAACAGCACGATGACCTGAACAACGGGCAGATCCGCACGCTGGATGGATTTAACCGCCAGAAAGCCGATGCCGTTGATGGAAAAAACGTATTCAATCACAAACGCGCCGCCGAGCATAAACCCGAACTGCACAAAGGCCAGCGAAACCACCGGAATAATGGCATTCCGCAAGGCGTGTTTGAACAGGACGCGGGGCATTTTTAATCCCTTGGCCTTGGCGGTGCGAATGTAGTCCGACGCCAATACATCCAGCATACCGGTTCGCGTCAGCCGCATCAGGGATGGCGAGGCGTAATAGCCCAAGGTGACGGCTGGCAGGATGAAATGCAGCCAGGTGTCGTCACCCGAAATCGGCAACCATTGCAATGTGACCCCGAAAAAGATGATCAGCATCAAGCCGAAAAAGAAATTGGGCAGGGCCTGACCAACGACGGAAATGGTCAGGGCCGTGCGGTCAATCCAGGTATTGGGCCGGATCGCGGCAATGACACCCAAGGGGATCGCCAGGCAGATGGCAAAGGCAAAGGCGCAGGTACCCAGCAGCAGGGTGACCCCGATCCGATCACCGATGATCTCCTTTACCGGCATATTGAAGTAGGGCGACTCGCCGAAATCGCCTCGCAAAGCGCGACCGACCCATTCCACGTATTGAACCAGAATGGGACGATCGAGACCATACTGTTCCCGAATGAGCTGAATCTCTTCCGGGCTTGCGTCGGCACCGGCCAGGGCAATGGCAGGATCTCCCGATAAATTCAGGATCATGAAGCTGATAAAGGAGACCGCAACGGCGACCAGAAAAGCCAGGACGATTCGTTTTCCGATGTATATGAGCATTATCTTCGCTCCAAACTTAAAGGGGCTATAAGGGGACTCGGGATCCGAGTCCCCAAGGGGTCATTCTCAAGGATCATTTCCATTTTGCCAGGAAGAAACGCGGCACGGCATCCGGATAAGGTGTGAAATCCAGGTCCTTGGAAAAGACATAGTTGGCCACCCAAGTGAACAGGGGCAGCACATAAGCCTGTTCTGCGATCCGCTGCAGCGCTTTTTTATAAACCGCCTTGCGCTTTTCCGGATCGATGATGGAATCGCCCTCTGCGAGCCAGTCACGCACCTGGGGATCCCTTGCGAAATCCACCTCGGTGAAATTGTAAAACCGCCCGGTGATATTGGAGATATCATTGACACCGTACGAGCCCCAGGTAGTAAAGTCAAAGTTGATTTGGTTGCCATAAATTTTTTCCCGCAGGGCCGAATATTTCAGATATTTCAAATTGGCTTTGATACCCACCTTGCGCAAGTAACTGATAATGGCCTCGCCATAGGGGCGATCGCGGTATCCGGTCAACTCAATCTTGAAACCATTGGGATACCCGGCTTCGGCCAGGAGCGCCTTGGCCTTGGCGGGATCGTACTCATATTTCATGACATCGTCGGTGCAACCGAATTGACTAGGGAAACAGTGTGAATGTATCACCCGGGATTGCCCGCCAACCAAATTGCGGGAGATGGAATCACGGTCGATGGCGTGGGCCACCGCCTGCCTCACCTTCAATTTCTGAAAGGGATTCTCGCCAGTCCTTCCGGCGGCATCCATAACCAGCCAGCCCACGCGCATACTTTCGGCCTTGACCACCTGGAGTTTTTTATATTTGGCCATTTTTTCGGCCTGATCCATGGGTACCAGATAGATCCAGTCCAGACCGCCGGTGATCAACTCAGCCGCCATGCTGGTGACTTCCGGAATCGTGCGTTGCACCAGACGGCGGATGGCGGGTCGTCCTTTGGGGCTATTTTTGTAGTAGCCTTCAAATCTTTCAAAAACGATCTTTCGGCCGATCTCATTTTCCACAACCTTATAAGGACCAGTACCCACCGGTTTGCGGCCGAAGCCCTTGGACCCCACTTCGGTATAATAGTCCTTGGGATATATGGGCAGATTGCCGGCCAGATATTCCAGGGCCGAGGGAAAGGGTTTCTTCAGGTAAAGCTTCACTTTGTAAGGGCCTGTTTTTTCACAGCGATCGATCCAGTTCACGTTTCGCTGCACCAGGACCTTATTGTCCGGATTGCTCATGAAGTTGAGGGTGAAAACCACATCGTCCGCATCGAATTTCTCGCCGTTATGAAAGGTGACGCCCTGACGAAGCTCAAATTCCATGGTGGTCGTATCCAGCCACTTGTAGGACTTGGCCAAAAGCGGTTTGTACTCATTGGTGTCCGGATCGCGATATAACAGGTCGTCGCAGATCTGGCGGCTGACGACCATACCCTCACGGGCGGTGTTATAATAGCGATCCAGGGTTTCCAGTTCCTTTTGCCATGAAAAGTAAAGCGTGTCATCTTTTTTCCCCGCCAGAGCCGGTGTCGTAAACATCAAGACCACAGCGATCAGGATTAGGGCCGAAAACACCTGTCTTAAAAGGCATCGTCTCATTTCATTTTCCTCCTTTTCTCTGATGGTTAGTTTTTGTAGAAAAATAATTAAAAATAGTTAAAACTATTATCAGCTAGTGAAATGGCTTTGAAACCGCGAAGAGGTGCAATCTAGATTGCCAATTTGAAATAAATTTACCAGAAATGATTATAATGAAATAATTATACCATTTTGCTATCATTGCCATCTTAAGGTTGTCAACAAAAAAATGATACGATTTAAATACGAATTATACTTCGATGGTTGGCGAGTTAAAAAGGATTTAATTTCAGGCACTTAGATAACGACGGATCGCCTCTATAAATACTTTGACACCGATCTCAAGTACACTTTCGTCTATATTAAAATAAGGTGAGTGTAACGGATATGTCAGGCCTTTTTTTGCGCTGCTACACCCAAAGCGCATGATAGCTCCTGGACAAGCCTGCGTAAAAAGAGAAAAATCTTCCGATGCCATTATAGGATCGAGATAATAAACATTTTCAAATCCGACAACGGATCCGGATACATCATAAAGAAATTCGGCAACCTTGGTATCATTAATTAGGCAGGGTATTCCCTCGTTGATTTGAAGTTCACAGTGCACTTGAAAACTGCTTTCAAGGCCCGAAGCTAATTCATGAAGTCTTTCAAATATTCGCATGCGAACATCTTCTGATAAGGCCCGAATGCTACCTTCCATATATGCTGATTCAGGAATGACATTGCCCACATCACCCGCTACAAATCTGCCGATCGTAGCTACACCTGCATAAGTCGGTTTGATGTTTCTAGCAATAATAGACTGCACCTGGGTAATAAAATGAGCCCCAGCGATGATGGGATCGATACTGTGTTCTGGACGACCTCCATGACCTCCTTTGCCAATAATTTCCAAATTAAAACGATCCGCGGAAGCATACCCCAAGCTCTTAAAATGACCGATTTGTCCGACTTGTAATTCCGGATCCATATGACCAGCGATGATTCGGTTCACATTTGGATTCTTCAAAGCACCTCTTTCGATCATCGCCTTTGCGCCGACGCCACGTTCTTCTGCCGGCTGGAATAAAAATTTTACCTTTCCTTTAAGGGTTTTTATCAAGCCGGATTCCACCAGGTATTTTGCCGTGCCCAATAATATGGTCACACATGCTTCATGACCACAGGCGTGCATTTTTCCGTCAATTCGAGATTTATAGGGAATATCGTTTAGCTCTTGAATTGGCAGGGCATCGATATCCGATCGGAGAGCAATGGTAGGACCATCGGTGGGTCCTTCGATCAATCCGATAACGCCGGTCATTTTCTCAATCCGCTTGGTTTGAATGCCCAAGTCTTCAAGAATACTTGCAATCTTATCGCTGGTGCGGACCTCTTCAAATGCGATTTCGGGGTGCATATGGAAATCACGCCGAACATCCACGAGCCAGTTTGAAAACTTCGAATCAGGTGAGGTCATTTGGTGTTTCTTTTTTTCTTTATAAAACGTAATATTACATCAAGCATTATATTGACATATAAAACTATTGTGTGTTAACTTTTTGGATCATTTATTTCATTAATTAATTAAATGCAACAAAAAGTTTATGAAACCATGACTGAAAAAAATATTATCAAACAAATACATTCTCTTAGAAAAATGACCCCCAGTGAGGTTAAAATCGCGGAATATTTCTCCCGTTATGAACAAGATCTGGCATTTGAAAATGTCACCTCCATCAGTAAAAACACCGGTGTGAGCAAATCAACCGTTGTTCGATTTCTATCTAAACTTGGGTACAATAAGTTTGCCGACTTCAGAAAAAAGATGCGTAATGAACTTGTGTCCAAACGTGAATCGTTACGATACTTACTCCAAAAAAAGCATCTGGAAAATCGACAGGAGGATATCCTCGGTGAGAACTTTTCATATCTTATGAAAAACCTTCAATACACTCATGCCCAAATCGATCCGCAAAAATTTTTAAATGTTGCGCAAATGCTGATGCAATCTGGATCTCATCTATACATTACCGGTCAGCGAACCTCATATCCCCTGGCCTATCTATTTTATTTGCTCATAGCACGACTTAGACCGGATTCCACCCTGCTTGGGCCTGAGGTATCCATGTTTCCTGACAAGATGACCAGTGTGAGCGCCGATAATGTGCTATTGTCTATATTCAGGGTACCCTACGGGAAACAAACCCTCAAGATATCACAGTATTTTTTCGAGAAAAAAGCCAAAATCATTTTAATTACTGATAGCGAATTTTCACCGGCCTCAGAACTTGCCACGATTCAAATTACCGTGCCTTCCGAAGGATTATCCATTTTTAGAAGCTTCACGGCCGTGACGGCCCTGCTGGAATCATTGAATATCGCCGCATTGAAGTTCTGCAACGAGGAGATGATCGATCGCCTGGAAAAAGGCGAAAAGCTGCTGGGAAATTTTGAGGTTTTCTGCCCGGGTAAAAGTATCGACACCTCGAAAATCAGAAAGCTCAGGGACACCCAGGTATAATACGTTTCCGCGGTTTTAATAGAGAGATATTCTATGGCTACATCTTTGGCGGCTCCAGTGCCGCTGTTCCAAGTATATCAACAGGGCCAACAGGCGGTCCAGAATTAGGGTTTTTTTTTCGCAGGGTTCTGGAAGAAAGAAGCTTCATCCCAACAAACCAATTCTTATTGACTATGTTGCCAGTGTAGCAGGTTATCTTGCTGATCAAACGCGTATCTTCTCCATCGGAATCGTTCCCGATAAATTTCAAGATGCACACTCATTGATGCTTGAAGCCCAAGATGAGATAGCAAAGAAAGGAAGAGGCGGAATGGCAGCTAAAGATTTGTATGCTTTTGCTCTTGATATCGTAGAAAGAGCTGGATTGTTAAAAGGGTTTATGGGATATCCACAACCCGTACCTTTTATAGGTCATGGCATCGGCTTACCAATACGCTTAGATATGCTGATCTATCTTAAATGCAAAAAATGATCTAATTCCTACCAGCACAATACTTATTTAATGGCGCTCCTACCCGCAACAGAAGCTTTCCTATATTAAATGACGGATTTGTAAATTTTCCTCGAGTGAAAGTCAATGCTGCAATGGAGATTATAGATAGTAACACTTGAACAACAGTCGATAGCTGGCTTTTTGTCTAAACAGAAGACTACAAATGTAAATGGCAACCGGACAATCAATGATGGCTATGAAGACTTGATCAAAGTGACAAATTTTTAATTCAACCGACTTTATGATTAAATCTACAATTCTCGGGTATTTTGAGTAACCCCTATATATTGTGTTTGATTGGGGCTTCGGCAAAGTTTACATTCCGTGCCTTACTGTGAAATTTAGGAGGACTGAAAAATTGTAGGATGTGCTGACGCAATAAGAAATTTTGCGATTTTGTGGATTGGGTTTAAATCGGCTAAAATTTTGTCGAACCAAAACTTGGGATATCATGAAAAAAACCAAATATCAGCCAGATTCAGGTAATTGAGAACCTACCAACTATCACACTAAATGAAATCATTACAGATACAAATCTCGCAAAACTTTTATTTAAGTTCTTTAGAATACTGCGTCGCCCATTCGAATACCATGTCCATTAAAAGTCGCAAAGATTCCGACATGTATTTGTCTTTGTGATGAACCAGAAAAAATTTTCGTTTCATTGCCGGGTGGGCCAAATTAATCGCATGCATTCGTTTGGTCCGTATCTCTTCGTTGGCGACTTTCCTGGAAATAAGGGCAATCCCGATTCCCTCCTCAACGGCGCGTTTAATGGCCCGGTTACTGGAAAGCTCCAATGGAATTTCTACAGAAATGCTGCTTTTGCGAATAAATTCCTCAATGGCCTGCCGGGGGGCAGATCCTTTCTCGTGCATGATAAACGGGTGCCCCTCCAGATCCCTGGGGGTCAAGCGTTTTTTTACAGTCAATGGATGATCGCGTGGTGTGATGATGACCAGTTTGTCTTCCAGAACTTCTTTTACGACCAGCTTTTTATGCGCAATGGGGTAAGAAATAAATCCCAGATCGCAATTCAGACGGGCCGTATTTTCCACAACCTGTTCGGTCGGTAAAATGTTCATTGAAACGCGGATGAGCGGATATGCTTTGTTGAATCGGATGATGATCTGCGGCAGGTAATAATCACCGAAGCTTTCGCTGGAGAGAATTCGGATATGTCCTCTTTTCCGCTGTTGAAAATCGCGGATGCTTTCCTCGGCCTGGTTTTCCAATTCAAAAATTTTCTCCGCAATTTTGTAAAGAACCGCTCCTGCATCCGTCAGGACCAGCTTTTTCCCAACAAAGTCGACAAATCTGATTTCATAGTGTTCCTGTAATCGTTGGATCCCCTTGGTTACTGCCGGCTGGGTAATGAACAGCTCTTGCGCGGCAACACTCAGGTTACCGTTCCTGGCGGCGTAATAGAAAATCTTCAGCTGGTTGAGATTCATTTAATTATAACCTTTTCTAATCAAAATTATCCTAAGTATTAATTGGATTTATAATTAATCTAATTTGGTTTGTTAGGCAACGATAAAATTTTCCTCGACAGCTATTGACAATTGAACGGTTGTTAGATTTTATTTGAATTTAAATCGGCAGAATACATTAAATTTTCAATAGACAATATACCATCATCAATTTTTAAACGATTAAGGAGGTAACAATGGCAAGTCTGAACGAAGTCGCACAGGCCTTAAATACCTACATCCGACCGCTCACCTTCCCGCTGGCCATTCGGATGTTGAAATCGGAAGCGGAAATACCTGAAAAAACACGTCGCCCCTTTCAGCAGATGAAGATAAAGGTCGCTATCTGCCAGGGAATCGGGATGGCCCGGAAATTAGGCTGGGCCGTGGCCATGGGTAAAGAGGACATGCAGTGCGCTTTGGGAGCTGCGCCCTTTGGTTTTTTCAAAGATATCGATTTTTTTAATGAAGGCAATATCGCTGCGGGCATGTTCACCGCTTCGAAGGAGCTCGGAAAAAAGGAAGAGGACCTCATCGATCGTTTTGAACACGGGGTTTACAGTCACATCCTGGTTGCCCCTCTGAATCGTGCGTCTTTTGAACCCGATCTGTTTATGGTGTATGGGAATCCGGCTCAAGTTATGAGACTTATTCAAGGAGCGCTCTATAATGAAGGGGGCGCTGTTTCGTCCTCGGCGATGGGACGGCTGGGATGCGCATCCATGATTACGGTAATAAAAAATGATGAATGCCGTTATGTGGTACCCGGAAACGGTGACCGGGTCTTCGGTATGACCCAGGATGATGAGATGGCCTTTATGATTCCGGCCTCAAAAACAGATGCGCTTTTGGACGGATTGGCCAAAACCCATAAAGCCGGTGTGCGTTATCCGATCACCAGTTTTTTTAATTTCCAGGCAGCATTTCCCCCCGCCTATCAGGAACAGATGAAAATCTGGGAGGAGAAGGGAGAATTATAGATGCAAGCATTTACGGGGGCAAAACGAATTTCAGCGGCTTTTAAAAAGACGTTTACCGATGCGAATCCTCAGATCGATCGAATTCCGGCCTATCTCTTCACGGGCCAGTGCAACACCCAGCTGATCGGTGCGTCCATCAGGAATTTCTTATTGGATCCCCAGATTTTTGTAAAGGCACAGTTAGCGGCATATGAGCGCTACAAACCCGATATTCTTCTGATGATGTGGGACCTGCTCACCGACGTCGAGGCCATTGGCAATGAGCTCAAATTTCCTGAAAACAGCCTTTGTATTTCCACAAAATATGCGCTTGAAGATAAAGGCAAGCTGAGCAGCCTCGAGCTTCCGGACCCGACAAAGGATGGACGCCTTCCCGCTTACCTGGAGGCTGTGGCCGAGACGAAAAAGATCATCAGTGATGCGATTGTATCAGCGGTGATCGCAGGCCCCTGGACCATCGCCATCGGCCTCAGAGGTGCGACTGAATTGATCCGGGATGCGATCAAAGATCCGGATTATGTCCATGAATTGATGCAATTCTGCACGCAACAGTCGATAAGCTTTGCGGAGGCCATAATTCCGCTGGGGGTGGGCCTTGGTTATTCCGAAGCCCCGGCATCCTGCAGTCTTATCTCGCCTAAGATGTACCGCGCATTCGTCTTACCCTATCACAAACAGATTGTTGACCATTTCAAGGCCAAGAAGGTCGGCGTGGGGCTTCACATTTGTGGTTATGCCGATCCTATTTTAGAAGATATGGTCAATACCGGCGCGACCAATATCAGTATTGATGCACCAACGAATCTGGCAAAAGCGGTGGCGGCAACGCGCGGAAAGGCCGTTCTCATCGGCAACCTGAATACCAATCTTTTCTTTTCAGGCAGCAGAGAACAGATGAAACAGGCCATGATAAATTGTATGGATAGCGCCCCACAAGACAGTGGATATATTCTGGCGTCGGGTTGTGAAGTCCCGGGTATTGCGCCGCTGGAGAAGATTGACTGGTTTAGGGAGCTGGTGGATGAACTCGGTCAATATAATTAACCCCTTGCTTCGTGTTTGCAATCGGTAATTATTGAATTTAATAAAATGAATACCGTCCATATGGTGATTTTATTTCATTTTTTTCTTGCGCTTGCCCGTTTTCGTATGGCATAAACATAGGCTGTATTCTGTAATCATTTGTGTTGATGAGGGGGAAGTGCAGCCGTTGGAGGGGATTCCCACTAATGGGAAATTGATCGTGCACAAAGCTTCTTTTTTAGCCGCCTCCACGAGATACCTTAGCATGCTCACTGCGGATTCGAAATTCGCTCCCGTCTGACCGCACTCTCATTATTATGGGCAAAAACCGTGTTAACGATCGCTGGAATTCATGCGGTTTGCGATGGATTTGGTGTTTTCAAACCGGGCGCTTTGCCCCCGGTTACACCCTCACCGATTAAGGAACTACCGTATCTTTGTTTTTTTCCGCCTCTGGCGGAAAAATCCAAGCCACCCGCTTCGCGGGCGATCGGTGGCTCCGGAAAGGAGGAATTTTTTTGACATACCGCTAACCTGAAAGTGATTAGCAACAAAGCCACGCAGAAAAACTGATGGTGACGTGTCTGAATAAATATTAACCTGCTGGATCTGGAAACAAACGAATCCGGCTTTTGAAAGGAGGAGTTGAGTATGTCGACACTAAAAGAACTGGAAAAATTATTCACCCAGGGAAAAATTACCCGCCGCGAATTTATCACCCGCGTGTCTGCTTTAGGCCTGATAGCGGCTGTTTCGCCGGCGTTGTTGGGCACAGCGGCTGAGGCAGCCGGCCCCAAACGGGGTGGCCACTTTAAACTCGGTTCAGCCGGAGGATCGACCACCGATTCGATGGACCCCGGGACCCTGTCACACACCATGCCCCAGACGGTCAATCAATGTCTCCGAAGCATGCTGGTTGAGGTCGACTATAAGGGCGACGCCGTTCCCGAGCTGGCCGAAAGCTGGGAAGCCTCACCCGATGCCGCCAAATGGACGTTCAAGCTGCGCAAGGGCGTTGAGTTTCACAACGGCAAAACCATGGACGCCGATGATGTGATCTATTCATTTAACCTGCATCGCGGGGAAACCAAATCGGCCGCCAAGGGTGTTGCCGAGCCTATCACAGACATCAAAGCCGACGGCAAGAACACGGTGATTTTCACGCTGGCCGAGGGCAATGCAGACTTCCCCTATATCGCCAGTGACTATCACATCCCCATCATTCCCAAAGGAACCGCAGGCAAAGAGTTTGAGAAAGGCGAGGGCACCGGTCCTTTCATCATGGAGGCCTGGGAGCCCGGTGTCCGGTTTTTGGGAAAACGCAATCCCAACTACTTCAGAGAGGGTCGCCCCTACTTTGACGAGGTGGAGCTTATCGGGATTGCGGACACCAATGCCAGAACCAATGCCTTGATGACCGGCCAGGTCCATCTGATAAACCGCTGTGAGCCCAAAACTTTCAATCGGCTGGAAAAAGCTCCCCAAATTCAGGCCTTAAAATTGGAAGGGGCCCGGCATTACACCATCCCCATGCTGACCACCATCAAGCCCTATGACAACAACGATGTCCGGTTGGGACTCAAATACGTCATTGACCGTGAGCAGATGATCAAACAGGTCCTGCGCGGTTACGGCTATCTGGGCAATGATCACCCCATCCCGCGCAACAACAAATACTTTGCCAAAGATCTGCCCCAGAGAAGGTATGACCCGGACAAGGCCAAGTTTCATCTGAAGAAGGCCGGGATGCTGGATCACACCTTTAAGCTGCATGCGGCCGACGCCGCCTTTCCGGGCGCCGTGGATGCATCGGTTCTGATCCAGGAATCAGCGGCCAAAGCCGGGGTCAAGATCCAGGTTGTGCGGGAACCGGACGACGGTTACTGGGAAAATGTCTGGATCAAGAAGGAATGGGTCCAATGTTACTGGAGCGGACGCCCGACCGCGGACTGGATGTTCTCGCTGGCCTATGCAGCCGATGCCAACTGGAACGACACCAAATGGAACAATCCAAAATTCAACGAGCTCCTCAAGGCCGCCCGCGCGGAGCTTGACGACCAAAAACGCCGTGGGCTATACGAGGAATGCCAGCGCATCTGCAGCGACGACGGCGCCACCCCCATTCCGGCCTTTGCCCTGCAGCTTTCGGCCGCCGGCAAAAAGTGCGGATTCAAGAACCCGGCTGCCAACTGGGAATTTGACGGCTTCAGAGCCCCCGAGCGCTGGTGGTTCGTGTAGTCATTCGCAAACAGGGCCTCTCGGCTTAACCTGATGATCCCCCACCCCGATCTTTGCGGGGTGGGAGATCTAACATTAAATCATTCGTTCAAACCCCGAAAGAGAATGAAAAATGAGTGGACTTTCTGGATTGGTGATCAAACGTATCGCCATGGGCTTCCTGACGATATTCGTCATCTCGGTGCTTATTTTCGTGGGCGTGGAAGCGCTTCCGGGCGATCTGGCAACCGCCATCCTGGGCCAGGAGGCAACGCCGGAGACCGTGGCTCAGTTTCGCAAGGAACTGAAGTTAGACGAACCGCCGGTGAAGCGCTATTTTTTATGGCTGGGTGCCTTTATGCGCGGAGATCTGGGCAATTCGCTGGCCAACAAACGGCCGGTGGCAGAATTAATCGTCTGGCGATTTAAAAACACGATATTTTTGGCGGCCTCAGCAGCCGTGATTGCGGTGCCGGTGGCAATTATACTGGGAATTTTGGCGGCGCTTTATCGCAACAGCCTGTTCGACCGTTTCATTTCCATGGCGACCCTCAGCACGATCTCTTTTCCGGAGTTTTTTGTAGCTTATATATTAATCGCTCTGCTGTCGGTGCAGGTGATTATTTTCCCCAGTATTTCCAATATTAACGATTCGATGTCGTTGGGGCAAAAGCTTTTTGCGATTGTGCTTCCCTGTCTGACACTTACGCTGGTTGTCGTGGCCCACATGATGCGCCAGACGCGCGCGGCAATTATCAACATCCTGGCCAGTCCCTTTATCGAAATGGCCAGACTAAAGGGTATCAAGCGCCTGCGTGTCATCGTCTTGCATGCCTTTCCGAATGCACTTTCGCCGGTGATCAATGTGGTGGCGCTGAACCTGGCGTATCTGGTTGTCGGCGTGGTGATCGTTGAGGTGGTATTTGTCTACCCGGGACTGGGACAGTTGCTGGTGGACTCGGTAACAAAGCGCGACATCCCGGTTGTTCAGGCCAGCGGCCTTATTTTTGCGGCGGTTTACATAACCCTTAATCTTCTCGCCGATGTGTTGTCAATTCTCACCAATCCCCGAATGCGAAATCCAAAATAAGGAGAGAAAGGCAGATGGCGGCTTTTAAATTACTGAGACAATCACCCTGGAGCGCCCGAGTCGGCATGGCAATGATAGGGCTGAATATCATTGCAATTTTACTTACATTTACACCGTTCGGGATTCAATTTCTTCCTTATACGCAAACCGAAGTCGTGGGCGATGTGTGGCTGGAAGCGAGCCGGGAGAATCTGCTGGGTACCGATCATCTGGGACGCGATCTGTTTACCCGTTTGATGTGGGGGGCCCGCAACACCATTTTTATAGCATTTATCACAACGGCGCTCGCATTTGTGCTCGGTATTGTTTGCGGATTCTTTGCGGCCACACTTGGTGGATGGACGGACCAGATTCTCAGCCGTATTATCGACATTTTGATGGCCTTTCCGACCCTTATTTTTGCACTGATTGCGTTGTCGGTGGTGGGCACCTCCATGACCGCTTTAATTGTGGTGATTGCACTGCTGGAATCTACACGGGTGTACCGCCTGTCGCGGGCCGTGGGCATGAATATTGAAGTCATGGAATATGTTGAAGCCGCCCGTCTGCGCGGTGAAGGTATCTGGTGGATCATGCGCCGGGAAATTTTACCGAATGCCATGCCGCCGCTGGTTGCCGAATTCGGTTTGCGGTTCTGCTTTGTATTTTTATTTATCGCCGCGCTAAGCTTTCTGGGCCTTGGCATTCAGCCTCCTGCCGCGGATTGGGGCGGCATGGTGCGGGAAAATGCCGGCGCGATTACGTTCGGCATCCTTACGCCGTTAATTCCGGCAGGGGCGATTGCATTTCTAACCGTCGGCATCAACTTAATTGTTGACTGGTTCCTGCACGTTGCCAGCGGGCTGAAGGATTAATTATCAAATTGAGCCAAGGCTCAATTTGGTTAATTGTTAATGGTTATTGTTTATTCGTAATAGATGATGAGCTTTTAACCTCAATTCTGACAAGAGAATGAAATCCTTTCATTTAACTAATAACAAATAACTTCTAACGGAACACGGCCTATGACTGAAATACTCAGAATGACAAACCTGAAGATAGAGGGATTCAGTGATGAGCAATGGATGCCGATTGTCAAGGGCGTCGATTTAACCCTGAAAAAAGGTGAAGTCCTTGGTTTGATCGGGGAGTCCGGTGCGGGAAAATCGACCATCGGTCTGGCTTCCATGGCTTACACCCGGATGGGCTGCCGTATCACAGGCGATTCGATCGTCTTTGACGGCATGGAACTGTTCGGTCAGTCGGAAGAGTTTCTCAGGAAGATCAGAGGCACGCGCATTGCCTATGTGGCCCAAAGTGCTGCAGGTTCATTTAATCCGGCACATCGCCTCATCAAACAGTATGCCGAAGCACCGGTTCAGCATGGCAAAATGAATTTTGCCGAAGCCGAAAAACAAGCCGTTGATATCTATCGACGTCTGCTGCTACCGGATCCGGAACGGATCGGCTATCGTTACCCCCATCAGGTGTCCGGCGGACAACTGCAACGGGCTATGGTCGCTATGGCCATGGCGTGCACCCCGGATATTATCATATTTGACGAGCCCACCACGGCCCTGGATGTTACCACCCAGATCGAGGTTCTGGCGGCCATTAAAAAAATCACGCGGGAATTCAATACGGCGGCGCTTTACATTACCCATGACCTGGCGGTGGTGGCTCAAATAGCCGACCGCATCATGGTGCTCAGATACGGCGAACTGGTCGAAGAAAATAATGCCAGGGAACTGATGGCCAATCCCAAAGAAGACTATACCACCGCGTTGCTTTCGGTTCGCACCCTCGTAGAGGACAAAGATCTATCTGCATCGGAAAAGGATATTATTCTGGACGTTCAAGACGTGTCGGCAAGTTATACCCGCAAGGAAACGGATCTGGTACTCGAAGACATTAATCTTAAAATCAGACGCGGCCGTACCGTCGCACTGGTCGGTGAATCCGGCAGCGGTAAAAGCACGCTGGCCCGGGTAATTACCGGCTTGTTGCCGCCGCTCAAGGGGAGAGTCATTTACGAGGGGGAGGAGTTGCCGCCGTCTCTAAAATCGCGGACGCGCGAAATGCTCAGGCTGGCGCAAATGATTTATCAAATGCCGGATACGGCCCTCAATCCCCGGCATAAAGTCAGGAGTGTCCTGGGACGTCCACTCACTTTCTACTTTGGTATGCGGGGCAAGGAAAGAGAAGACCGCGTGTACGAACTTCTGGAGCAGATCGAGTTACCCCGAAAATACATCGATCGCTATCCCAATGAACTGTCCGGCGGAGAGAAACAGAGAGTATGCATTGCCCGTTCTCTGGCGGCCAAACCGGACCTGATTATCTGCGATGAACCCACATCGGCCCTGGATCAGCTGGTTGCCGAAGGCATATTGAAATTGCTGCAGGCGCTCCAAAAAGAACTGCGGGTATCCTATCTTTTTATTACCCATGATCTGGCAACCGTTAAGGCCGTTTCCGATGAGATGGTCGTCATGCTCAAAGGCCGTATCGTCGAACAGGGGGTCAAAGAAAAAGTTCTTGCTCCGCCGTACCATGAATATACCGAATTGTTGCTGTCTTCCGTGCCCGAAATGGACCCGGATTGGCTTGACAATGTTCTGGAGGAACGGAAACGCAAAGGAATCAAAATGCAGGAATTTGTGCTAGAATAATTGGGGCGGTATTCAGTGGCCAATATTTAATGTTTGCCTTCCTCCGCATACCACCCATGGCGCAATAGCGTCTTTCCTCAAATTAACTCCATAAACAATTATGATTGAAGGCCCACGTGTATCCTTAGATGATAGCTTTAACCATGCAAGATGCCAAGCAAAAATGGGCGATACGGGATCGGGTGACGGCAATTCTTCAAAACAAGAAACCGGACCGCCTGCCTTTCATTGATCGAATGGAGATCTGGTATAAAAGTAAATGCCAGGGCGACACCTTGCCGACCAGATTTAAAGGGATGTCTTTAAATGAAATCCATAGAGACGTCGGCATCGGACGACAAAAATTTACGGCCCCGTATGCCTTTAAATTACACGGTGTCGAGGTTGTTTACACATTTGAAAATGAGATCATTTATCGTGAATTCGAGCCCCTGACCGAATATTTTCCGGCCCAATGGGCGCCTGAACGCGTACCGCGTGATAAGGCGGGTACAACGATGATTGAATACATCGCACCACCCGGAAAGCTGAGTCTGCAATATGAAGTTGCCGAGAGCATGATCGCAATGAGCGGTGTCGAACCCTATCTAATGGAACATCTCATAAAAGAAGAAGATGATTATCGAACCGCCGAATACATCATCGAACACACGGAGATCGTCCCCCAATTCGATAAAATACATGAGGATGAAGCCGATCTGGGCGACAATGGATTTGTGGTGCCCTGTCTTCATCGCATACCGTTTCAACAGGCACTTCTCGAATATTTAGGCGAAATTCCTTTGTTCACCGCCCTGTACGATCGGCCTGATCAGCTCGATAGATTAATTCACGTTTTAGACCAACAGCTGCTGGACATTCTGGCGCACCTCAAAGATCTGGATTCGATCTATGTTGAATTCGGTGACAATTTAGACGGGATGATGACGAACCCCAAGCTTTTTGAAAAATATAGTTTGCCATATTATCAAAAGTATGCTGACATCCTTCACGGGCAGGGCAAGAAAGTCGGCAGCCATACGGATGGTAATTTAAAACCGCTGCTGCGTTTACTGATAGAATCTAATCTGGATGTATGTGAATCCTTCTCTCCGTCACCCCTGTCCGAGTGTACTTTCGAGGAAGCCTGGCAGGAATGGGAAAACGGGCCCATGATCTGGGGCGGAATTCCATCGCCGATTCTTGAGGAACGAACCAGTGATCGTGAGTTCAAGGAATATGTCCATCGCTTGTTGACAACCATCGGCAATCAAGCCATTATTATCGGTGTAGGTGATATGGTGCTGGGAAACAATTTGATCGAACGCGTGCAATACATTGCAGAGCAAGTTGAGAAACACACCCTAAATCCGGAATAACAAATTTAGTCTAGCGATTGCCTATAGCGTACTAATAGGATTTAAGGTTTTTTTTAAATTAATTTCCTCACGCAAAGACGCAAAGACGCTAAGGTAATTTTTTTTAATCTAAATTCTTTGCGACTTGGCGGCTTTGCGTAAGCCCAAATCGAGTAATGGAAATTCTAAATGATATACCTGTTCGTTTACCTCCTGGTGAGATTAGACGACAACTGCACCTGGATAAAGACAAACGCTGGGAAAAGGTGCAAACGCTGATTGAAGCTGCCAAGCCGCTCATTGTTCCTAAAGCAGCTTACACGGTCAGCTATATCAATCAGAAGCTGGAGCAGGCGGTTGATATCGACGGGGTGCGCTTTACCAGTCGGGTGTTGCGAAAAAATCTCGAGGAAGTCGAGCGCGTTTTTCCCTATGTCATTACCATCGGGGATAAACTCAAAGAAAAGGGCAGCGAATCCAAAGACTTGATCAAAGAGTACTACTACGATGTCATCGGCAATATCGCCCTGAGTGCGGCGCGCAAGTTTTTAGAAAAACAGCTGCAGTCCAGATATGGCCTGGATGGCATGTCTTGTATGAGCCCCGGGTCTTTAGCCGATTGGCCGATTGAGGAGCAAAAGCCTTTGTTTTCTCTCTTCGGGGAGGAAGGGACCCCCATTGGTGTAAAACTGAATAAAAGTCTGCTTATGCTTCCGGCAAAATCAATATCTGGAATCTATTTTCCCACCGAGGTTTCATTTTTTAGCTGCCAGCTGTGCCCACGGGATAAATGCCCCGGCAGAAAAGCCGCCTATGATAATAACCTTGCCAAAGCGTATGGTATTCTAAAATAATCCGAAGTTTTTAATTGACAAACCAAAGTCTTTTCTCTAATACCCCTTCTTTTTTATTAAACACCCATGGGTTGCTGACATGATAGCTAAAATTCGAACGTTGGTTACCAACATCAATTTCCGCAAGGTGCTGCCGGATTATTTTCTATTATCGATCGGCGCGGTTATTCTGGCAGTCAATTTCGATATTTTTTTGGCACCTTTTAATATTGCGCCGGGCGGGATTTCGGGAATGGCGATTATCATCCACGAATTCACCGGCTGGCGACAGGGACTGACGATGTTAACATTAACGGTCCCCATTTTAATCATCGGTTTTTTTTATCTGGGTCGTTTCCGCTTTCTGATCCGTGCATTTTACGTGACCCTAATTTATAGTTTGGGAGTGGACGCATTCGCAACTTTTCTTCCGCCAGGTGTCACCAACGACCTTCTATTAAATGCGCTTTATGCCGGTATTGTCGGTGGGATCGGTATTGGATTGATTTATCGCGGCGGTACCTCACCGGCCGGAACTTCGGTCATCAGCCGGGTGCTGCAATTAAAAACGGGCATCCCCAACAGTCAGGTTTATATCCTTATTGATGGCGGTGTTATCCTGATTGCCGGACTGGTTTTTGGATGGGAAATGGCGCTTTATGCTTTTGTGACATTGTTCATGTGGGGGCTGGTGGCAGATTACGTTCTGGAAGGACCCAGCGTGGTGCGCACTGCTTTTATTATAACGGATGCACCTGAAGACGTATCACGCGCATTGCTAGACCGCATGTCAGTCGGTGTGACGGGCTGGGCTGGAAAAGGCATGTTTTCCAAAAAAGAGCACACCACCTTGTTTTGCACGGTGAACCGGCCGGATGTTAATATTTTAAAGTCATTGGTTAATGATGCGGATCCGCGGGCATTTGTGGTCATTGTACAGGGCCAGCAAGCCAAAGGCGGCACGTTGCGCCAAACACTGCGCCACCTTAACCGGTTGCAGGAATAAGATTATCAGATGCAATTGTTTTTCTTGCAACTTGGTTTACGGAGTATTATGATTGAGCAACTTTTATACCGGACATTTTGATTGAGGACACAGCATTAAATCCGTGGGAGGTCAAAATGAAATTTATGGTTTGCTATGATAGGTCAGATGAGGCCAAAAAAGCCTTAAAGGTGGCTCAAAATCACGCCAGCGTCTGGAAGGCAAAATTGGCGGTGGTCAATGCCAATGTCCGCATAGAGCCGCTCAAACATTCCCAGGTCAAAAAAATGGAAGAAGAACTGGAAAAAGAAGTGAAGGACTTGTTAGAAATTGATGATCTCTCCTATGAAACTTTACTCTTATTAACAGACTTGACTCCCGGAGAACAACTGGTGAAGTTTGCGGAAGAAGATGAGATTGATCAGATTTTTATCGGGATCATAAAAAAATCCAAAGTCGGAAAATTATTATTCGGCTCCACGGCGCAATATGTTATTTTACATGCGCCTTGTCCGGTTGTTACCGTCCAAAAATAACCTAACCCGACCCTGCCAACTCCTCAGAGGTTCATAAGATAACGTTTGTGGCTTTAAAATGACGGTTTGCATTTTATGTTATAAGAAAAGGCCAAACACCATGTGTTTGGCCTAAATATTTTCAAGATGTATCTATTTTGAATTATGACTCGTACCACCAGCGTTCTGCGGCTCGATGGCCATCCATCTCCCAATTACCTGCGGGCTGCTTAAATCTTATCTTCTCGTTAGCCGCCTCAATATGGTTTGCAAACACCGGAATGACAACACCACCTTCATTTCTTAAAATCTTCTGGCATTCTATGTATAAATCATGACGTCTTTTTTCATTAAGCTCTGCGCGGGCCTCCTTGAGCAGCTTGTTAAAGCGCTCATGTTTCCAAAAGGTATCGTTCCAGGTGGCATCCGCTGCGTAGGCAGTGGAAAACATCCAATCCGCAGTCGCCCGGCCTTCCCAATAGCACGTGACCCAGGGCTTTTTTAGCCAGACACTGCTCCAGTAGCCATCATCGGGCTCCACGATTGCTTCTATCTCGATATCGGCCTTGGCGGCGTGTTCTTTGTAAAGCATGACAGCATCTGGAGCGTCGGCTCCTGGCCAGGCCTTCTCAGCGGAATGAAGGCTGAAGGTGTAATCCAACATTCCGGCCCTTTTCATATGGAATCTGGCTTTGTCCGGGTCATATACTCGCTGGGGTAATTCAGAAGCGTAATATTTTTGGTTTGGAGCAATGGGATGATCATTACCGAGGCTGCCGTAGCCACGTAAAATCTTTTTTAGTATTTGTTCCCGGTCAATAGCGTACTTCAGTGCCAGCCTGACGTCTTTGTTATTAAACGGTTCTCTGTCGGTGAGCATCGGGATCGAATAATGCTTTGTCCCAGTGACGTTTATGATCTGAATGTTACGTGCTTTGGGTAGTAAATGAGTGAGTTTCAGCTCAAACCGATTCATAGCGTCTATCTGTCTTCTATTCAGGGCGACGACCCTGAGAAGGACGTCCGAAATACCGATCGTCTCAACCTCGTCAAAGTGACCGCGTCTCTCCTTCCAATAATTCGGATTTCGCTTGGTGAGTGCCCTGATACCAGGCTCCCATTCGACCAGTTTATAGCCGCCAGTGCCAAGGCCTTTATCCCAATCGGCACCGCTGGTTCCTGCCGGGACGATGGTAAGGTGCGGATCACTCAAAATGTAAGGGAAGTCGGCGTTTCCTTCTTTCAAAATAAACACCAAGGTGTAATCGCCGTCGATTCTGATGTCTTTAATGGGATCAACAATACCCTTGGCAGCCGACTTAGAGTCTTGGCCTCGATGCCAGTTGATGGAATCGATGACATCCTCGGCGGTCATGGTTTTACCGTTGTGAAATTCCACCCCCTTGCGCAGTTTGAAGATCCATTTGGCGGCATCCGCTGAGGACTCCCAGCTTTCGGCCAGTTCAGGTATCGGGTTGCCTTTGTCGTCAATCTCAACGAGGCAATTCCTTACCTGCCAGTTGATATTATACGCCATGGCGTCCGTCATTGTCGCGGGATCGAGTGAATCAGTGGTGGAACCGCCTGCCATGCCAAGCCTCAGCCGCCCGCCCTTTTGCGGTGTGGCGGCTTTTGCAGGAATTGCCAGCAACGCCGGAGACACCGCGGCCATCAGGCCTAACGCAGACACGCGAACCATAAACTCACGACGCGTAATTTTTCCCTGAGTGAGCAAATGCTCGAGTTGCTTCAAGTCTGGCATAATTCCGCCTCCTTTCTGCGGCCCGGATATTTGCTTTTAATACCTAAGTTGAGCGATTGTCGAGGTTGCCGCTCGTAAGATCCCGTCGCAGCGGGGAGCTACAAGGAAGATGTTGTTCCGCTATAGCCGCCTATGCGGGACAACAATTGACACAGTAGATACGGTAAGATCGGCAATCCCAGAGGGTTTTAAATTTTAAAAAAGAAATCGATAGAATTCCTTGAAAATAAATCGAAATTATCTCTTTTTAAAATTTGAAACGCTCAATTTAGGTAATATTCTGTTACACTAATCCATCCGTTTGAGATTCTTTTTGTAATAATGGGTAAAATAGAAAAGGAGTTGTTTATTGCTTTCCCCGCAGACGTTTAAGGCGTGGCTTGAATGATTTGCTTGCTGTAAGAGGTACAGACAATATACTACCAGGGCATTTCCAACTTGGCACGTATTAAGTGCACCGGTTTCCATGTGATGAGATTGAACCACGCATACTTCTAATATCAGGTGTGGTAAAGAATAGTCAAATAAAATCGAATCTGATTAAGCCTTGTAATCTTGTTCTTCATCTTTAATAAGCATCGATCCATAGTGGCGCTTAAATTGGGTGGATGAATATTTCTCCAGCTTCCATTCAGGAATTCTGCAAACCCCACATACACCTTTGAACCATTTGTTTCTGAGCCAACGAGCAGCCCGGCTACTTCTGGAATCGTTAATGATAAATGTTTTATTGCAGTGAGTTGTAATTTGAGCCTGATCCCCCATTTTCTCTATGGTCTTGATGCCGTGCAGAATGCCTTTCCTTGAGGGCCACAGTTTTACTTTGTCAATCAATCGAAACAGTTCAACCCGTTTGCGATAAAATCTTTTGGTAGGTTTTTTTGTTTTTTTCTGAATCGCCATTGCTGAATCTGAATGGATGCTATTTCTACTTTTTTGTTTTAGACAGGATTAATAGGATTCTTTTTTATTTCTCGGTTTCCGGCTGAAACCGTGAAAACATAATCCGCCTTACGGCCAAAATTTCAAGTTACGTATTCCCAACATATTGTATGTGGAATTTGAAAACACTTATCACCATCGTTGCAACGCCGATCTGTAGCGGATCGTGCAGCAATCGGTTGCCGATTTTTAACAGGGCCTTTTGATTCAGACCAATGGGTACTCCAGGTGCGCTGATGTACGTATCCGGTGTAATATGCCGGGCTTGGATAATATCTGACGCCGGCGAAGCGTCGATGATTAATTTGTGGGTGTTCAGTGCGCGATCCAAATCTTTTGCAATCTGTATTTTTGCATTAGATGATTGTTTTATCGCATCAGCCAAATCAATGCTGGTGGCAGAATTAATGTCATAAACCGAAACGCGTGCCCGCATCGCCGCAAGTTCCGCTGTCGCACTCCGTCCCACCGGACCACAGCCGATAACCAGGACATTTCTTTTATTTAAACCACCGGTCATCAAGTTCAGGCCGGCAACGAACCCTTTTCCGGTGGCCATCTCATTTTCAACTATCTGGCGGCTTGCGGCATGCAGGGCGATAAACCGGTGGTCATCTGCGAGCATAATGATATCAGCCTTTTTTTCAAACGCCTCGGCCAATCCGGCCACATCGGGGGCCCGGGTTATAAGCGTTTGGCAGCCCATGTGGGAAGCAATACCGGCGACCGCATTACAAAATCCGACAATTACACCTTTTCCACCGGTGATGGGGATTACACCGATGAGCACATTTTTTAAGCGATCTTTAATTTCTTCTTCCTGAATGCCGGCTGCCTGGCAGGCCATTTTTCTCAGGGAACAGCCAGTTTTGGCTGTCAGCTCTAAATCATAATTGGCAAGTTCTGCCGGAATCGATTTGACATCGTCGGTCGCTAACCGGGTCACCGTCTTGTCCCCTTGGCATCATGTTTGGGGTTTATATCTTGGTAAACGTCTAAGTTCAAATGGTGTCGGATATCTGAAATCACCCGATCACGCTTCTCCCAGGCCATCTCCCGGCTTTTCTCAGAAATGATCAACGTGGCCACCCACTCCTTACGGCGAGGCCCGTAGTTGGTGATGGCCTCATCGGCTCCGAAAAAATTTTCCTGAATATGAAGCGCATCTGTTCCGGATATCACATGTTCTCCGGCGACTTCTAAACGATTGGCAGTTACCCGAATATGCTCATAAACAACGCCCATTGGAGAATTCAGATCCCCTCTGCTTAGGGTGCCTTTAGTTAAGAACAGGTCTGCAAGCATCTCTAGAATATTGATGCCGGTGGACCAGAATACAGCGGTGGGTGTCTGGCTGGGCAACCTGGCATCGACCTCTAACACCTTCAAGGTATGATCATGCAAGATAACTTCAACATCCATCAAACCTTTCAACACCATTGCTTCGGCTATCGATAGGGAGACCCTTTCAAATTCGGAGATGAGGGCCGGAGTTAACTCTGTTGGCGCTAGAACCCTTTTGCAATCATATGTTTCATCCATTTGAAGGTCGGTAACCTGAAAAGGGAAATAATTTCCGGGCCGGCCGACCACTTCGATGGAATAAGATGGACCGGGGACAAATTCCTGGATTACCCACTCTTCAATGGATTGGTTTTGATGGGCGCGTAAATTTTCTAAATTGTGAAATACGCTTACTTTCTGACTGCCACTTCCCATACTGGGTTTGACTAACACCGGAAAATCGCATTCGGGCCAGGGCAAGGGAGTTGGCACATCTATTCGGGCAAAGAGTTGATCTGATTTTAACTTAGATGAAGATATGGCATAGGCGGCTGGATCAAATGCAAACGGTATTTCTGAACTCTGCGACCAGCGCTCCATACAGGCCAGCGCATCCTGGTTTTCCAAAGCCGGTATAACCAGATCAACACCCTTGAGTGAGCGTTCTAAATCCTTTTGAGTCGTTATATTTACCTGGTTAAACCGGTCACAAAGACCTGCTGCCGGAACAACCGCGTTGCGGTCGATCACCGTCACTTCCCATCCGGCCTTTTTTGCTAAATATGCGGCCTCTATCCCCTGGAGATTTCCGCCGACAACGGCTGCTAGCACGCGATTTCCCTCCTCGAATCGTGCTTGCCGAGTGCCTGCTGACGCGATTTTATCCAGCTAAGGTATTCGTCATTCGTTGCCGTTCTCAGTTCACTATCTTCGAGGACCTTCAGCACCGAGGCATGGGTTCGTTTGCCTTCTTCTATATCCAGAGAGTGCTGGGCCACACCGGCAAGGCCTTCCCCCGGTGGTACGATGGATGTGACTACATTGGCACCGGCCTCCAGGCGCTGTTTCAATCCGTCAATCCCATCAACGTCCAGCGAGGCCGGTATCAATCTGTCAGGGAAAACCAGCCGCATCACCGCGCTGATCAACATTTCCCGTTGCGGTTCCGCCGGTATTCTGCCCGCCATGGGGGTCCCCGGCTGAGGAACAAAGTTCATGACACGGATCTGATCGGCATCAAGGGCCTGCATAGCTTCGATCGACTGCGCAATATCACTCGAGGTTTCACCAACTCCGCAGAGTAAACCCTCTTCGACCAGCAGACTCTGATGGTGTGCTTTCAATTTAGTTTCCAGCCGAATATCATAGTTCTGTCCGGGCCTGAGCTGGTGAAACAGCTTACGACTATGGGTTTCCTGATAACAGGCATACCAGGTGACACCGGATTCGGTTAGTCGGCGCAATAAATCTTCGGGAATCACGCCCGGTGATACCATGATCGGCAAACCGGTCACCTGACCCACAGATTCGGCCAGATCAACCAGGCGGTCGAATCCGGCACCGGCGCTATTGAAAAGTGCCGGATCCTCTCCCATGGTAAGGTCGATTAAATGGACACCGGAATCTGCCAACCGCCGGGCGGTGGCGATGATTTCCGGTTTGGCTTTGCGATACCGCTGACTGTTTGAATTCGATCGGCGAAAAAAACAGAAGCGGCAATCATTGCGGCAATAAGTGCTGGCGTAAATGAAGCCATAGGTGAAAATTTTATTTCCGAAATATTTCCGGCGCAAACTTTTTGCAGCCGCAAAAAGTTTGTTAATTAGTTCCGCTTTATTTAGACCCAGAAGAAATACAATATCTTCGGTAAATAGGCGGTCTTCTTGCTGTGCTTTGGCAAGAATATTTTCGAGTTTATTCCAATTTTTTTTCATTTTAGCAGTTTCTATATATTAAGACGTATTCCGTCAATATAAGCCAGACTGCGTCCGAATTTCGCCAGATTGCGTGTATTTTCGGCTGCCATCAGCAGACGTTCCAGTCCGAATCCAATCCCGACCCAGGTTTCGTTTATCTTCCATGGGCGATCCAGGGGATGAGGCCCCATGGCGGCAGAGCCGATTTCGATATTATCCTTGCCGGCCTCTATATCTATGGTATCTCCATAAATTTCAGAAGTCACGGTTTCAAATTGATAATCATGGACGCCGGCTGCTTTGGTTATCAGGGCACCCATTTCCCGGATTCGATCCTCGCGGTTTTCAGCCGGCAGTCCCATTTCCACCAGATTGAGCATGGTAAACTCGCTGGAATGCTGGGAGCCATGAGATTCTTTTCGAAAGCAGGGTCCCACCTCAAAGATACGAACCGGTTTATCCCACAGGCGTAGCAGGTCCACCAGGACATAATACAAATGTGGCGCCAGCATGGGGCGCAAACATTTGTTGTTATCAAGCCAATATATCTGTGAGCTCAGCGGGTGCCGGGCATCAATTGACATCTTTTTTAACAGGCCTTTGGACATCATAATCGGTGTGGTCACCTGGGCAAAGCCCTGGTTG
>JASFGZ010000010.1:0-27434 GCA_050123495.1 Desulfobacterales bacterium | reverse complement strand
CTCTGCGTTTGTCGGGATCCACATTTGCGATCCCCGCTTCGCAAAGTCTATCCACTTCAGGATTCTCATAGGCCATATAGCGGCCATACACCCCCCGTGAGTGCATGAAGGTGTACATGAAATTATGCGGATCAGCATAGTCGGCACCCCACCCGATGATGAATATGGGGTACATAAAATTGCGGTACTTCACCAGGTAGTCCTTCCATTCGACATTGCGGACTTCGATCTGGAATTTCGGATTTAAAGACATAATGTTTTCAGCCATCATGTGGGCGGCGGCCTCGCGCATCTCGTTACCCGTATTGTGGGTGATAATCATCTTAAAACCCTGATCCCAGACTTTGCCGTCCCAGGCTTTTTTCATGTAATCGGCTGATTTTTTCAGGTCGAACTCGTAAATCGGAACATCCTTGTGATAGGGCAGGCCCTTGATATTGGGACTGGAAGGCATCACCACCAGGTCATTAAAAACGTCTTTTTTATAAGTTTTGCGATCAAAAGCGTGCAAAAACGCCTTGCGCACATTGATGTCGGCAAAAAAGTCCGGCGGTATGCCCTCGCCGTCCAGTTTGCCGCTGCCGATGTTGGGATTACCCGTTGGGTTGACTTTCTGGCAGAAAAAAGCAGCTGTAACGGACAACTGCGGGACCTCATAGAGCGTCAGGCCTTTCATGGCTTTAACCTCGGGAACATAAGGATTATCCACTCTGACCCGGTCGGCGTCACCGTTTTGAAGCATCAGCTTGCGCGTGCTCCATTCATCGACGTATTTAATGATCGCCCTTTTGAGTTTGGGTTTCGGGCCCCAGTAGCCGTCAAAACGCTCGAATATAAATTCCTTGTTGGGCTCCCAGGATACCATTTTATAAGCATTGGTGCCGTTTGCAATCTTCTGCAGCGGCTCGTGTCCCGGCGCAGGATTGTTGTATTTGGCGGCATTTTCTATGTTACTATCCCAGCATCCTTTGGATATGGCCCATTCTTTGTCCATAACCACCGATGATGAGTAGGCTAAAATGCCCATAAACGGCGGATAAGGCTTCGGCAAATGGAAAATCACCTTATCGCCTTCGGCCTCAACACACTTGTCGATTTTGTCGAAAATACCCTCAATGATCTTGCCATCCTTGTCCCGGGTGGACCCCTCACCGGTCAGCGCTTCCAGCAGCATCCACATGGGGCCGCCGTCCTGGTCGACAATCATGTTGCGCTTAAAGGAATAGACCACATCTTCGGGAGTCAAATCGCCGCCTTCATGGAACTTGACCCCTTTACGAATTGTGAAAGTGTAAGTCTTGCCGTCTGCAGATATGCCGCCGTTTTCCAGAGAGGGTACCTCCGTGGCAATCCACGGTATAAACTTGTCCGTATGGGAGCCGTCGAAGAAAACCAGCGTTTGGTATATATTCCAAAGCCGCTGGGAAGAGGTCACATCGTAAGCAACAGAAGGATCTAGTGTCCTAAGGTTACCGTAGTTAGCAAGTATAAATGTATCAGGGTTTTTTATTTCGGGTATGGCAACTTTTGTGCTCAGCTCGTCGACTTTTTTGGCCAGTTCGTCAACTCTTTTGGATAGTTCGTCAACTTTTTGCGCCAGTTCAGATACATCCTTTACCGGCTCAGAAGGCTCTTCAGCACAAGAATAAAGAAATACACCCGTCAACAAAAATACCATGATTAACGTTATGGCCTTACCTAAAGATTTTTTAAAATGATTCGCCATCATAATTCACCTCCTTAAAAACTCTTTTTAGTTTAGATCGATAATGTTTTAAAAGACCTCCTTTTAAGGCGGTTAATAAAAAATGAACGAAAAGCAAAGACTTTTACCACATCAAAACACAGAGCTTCCAGACAGGAAAGGTATTATTATCGCTCGATAAACATGCTCTTTATAGTATTTCGAATAGCTTTTTATGTTTGATTACAGCCAAAATGTCAATCAATAAGATCGTTGTTTTCGCCTGGTGCCTTATCTCGAAATTCTTATCTCACAGCGTTCACAGAGATTCAAAGATTTTCATAATCGCCACAGACACCCCCAGACTGACATAAATTGGTTGAACATTTGTCTGGCTTGCCGTTAGAAAGGGTAAGGCAAAAAATATTTCTGAGCGGGGATTGAAAGGCCGCTTATTTTCCCAGCGCGGTTTTGTCAATGAATTGTCTGACTTCTTGCGGCATGGATGTAAATTCCAGTCGCCTGCCGTTACCCGAGGGGATTTCATTGGATACTTCTTTCGATATGACTTTGGCGTAAAACTCCGAAAATCCGGCAGCTTCCGGTGAAGCCAGTAAAATTCTAAGATTGGCATGCGCTTCTATCGCCTGGTCCAGAGCAACCTCAGCCGCATTTTCGCCGAAACAGGTAATGTGGCCGGTGATAGCGTTACCAGATACGGTTTTGCCTTCCAACAGGAAGCATTCAATTGGCAGGGGTGGATTCAGGCGGGTCATAGGAGCCGTCTTTTTTTCCGGTAAAAAGACCTGATAGGGTTCGCCAATGCCAACCACATCATAGAGGGTCACCGGCTGATCAAGCCCCTTGAATTTGGCTTCCTTGGTTCCAATGACAGTCAGAACCGATTCGACCCGATCATAGGTGGTGGGGCTGATCAGAATCTGGCCGCCGACCGTAAATGATTCGATGCGATAGGCTGCGTTGATGGGTGTGCCGACCGCACCGTATGAGGCGCGTCGTTCCGATCCAATATTGCCCACCACGACCTCCCCGGTGTTAATGCCGATCCCCATTGCCAGCTCCGGCAGTTTGAGCCGCCGCTGTTCGGCATTTACCGCCACCAACGCATTCTGCATGTCTATAGCGCAGGCCACCGCCCGTTCAGGATCATCATCGGCATACAGGGGCGCGCCGAAAAATGCTAAAATACCATCTCCCATAAATTCATTCACCGTCCCCCGATAGCGGGCAATAATTTCAACCATATATTCGAAATAGCGGTTCATTATTTCGATCACCTCATGCGGGGAAAGTCTGGATGTCAGGGACGTAAATCCCCGCAGGTCCGAGACTAAAAAAGTAACTTCGCGGTTTTCGCCGCTCATTTTCAAGCCTTCGGGCGAATCCAGCAACTCGCCAACCACTTCACTGCTAAGATAACGGCCAAAGGTGTCGCGAATAAAATCTTGCTGCCGAAGACTTTCCATCTTAGCCTTTTCTTCAAGAATATAGCGGTAAACCACGATGGAAACCATGGCAAAACCGATAATCAACATTGGCCGCACAAGATTGAAAATGACGTGCGCGTATAAAAAACTCAATATTGCACTGCCAATGTAAGCTGCTGCCAAAGAAACGGTGCCAACCGAAAAGGCCAGGGAAGAAAAACGAATGCAAAGAAAAAAAAGCGCTACCAGCAGAACGGTCTCGATGAGCAGCATTTCCCATTGGGACAGCTCTCTAAGAAATGAATCGGTCAGGATGCTGTGAATAACATTGGCATGCACCCCGCTTAAGGGGAAATTGGCATCTGTGGGAACAGGTCCGACGTCTGTTGAACCGGTGGAAACATCCGAAATAATGACGATTTTGCCCTTCAGCTCTTCGGCCCAAATTTCCAGCTCGTCACGATCCTCTGCGGCGCGTAAAACATCGGCAAAATTATAGTGATCCATACGCCCCCAGGGACCGATATAATTGACGATCATATTGCCATGGCGATCGATGGGAATTTTAATATCGTATGGTTTAGAATCCGGCGATCCCGGCCGGGTTGCGCCCTGCAGGATAATATGTTGGCCCGGTTTGAGCACAATTTTTTCGGGAGTCACCTGAAGATAGTCACAAATGACGCGCAGCGGCAACAGCGGATAATACGCATCTTCATAGCGCACCAGCAGCGGAACGCGGCGTAAAACACCATCCGCGTCAAATTTTACACTGAGCGATCCCAGGCCGCGGGATGCATTGGCCAGATCGGCATAAGTTGCCATGGGGTTTTTACCCACATAGAGTTTTCCATTATCATCCTTTACAGCAACCTTCCATTTTGTTCGAAGCACATAGCTTCTGCCTTTTGAGGGATCTGACTTTTTGTGCCCGGGCTCATTCGGCAGACGCAATTCCAGGGCCAGACCAAAATACGCATTGCCAGCCTCTTTGACGGATTCAATTAATTCGAGATCGTCTTGTTCATTTATTTTAGCAGCGAAAATGAAATCGTAAACCTGCGCAGCCACCTGCATGGATTTCAGGTTGCGAACGAGCTGGGCAAAATGAAATCGATTCAGATAAAGATTTTTTAAGCGTTCGATACTGGTATTGTTGAAATCCAGATGCACAACAGTGGGGTCATATGCCGTGCGAAGTTTTTCAGTTTTGGATCGGAAAATAAAAAATTGATCGATGGTTTGAGAATTCCAGATTTTAAATACATTTGGCAAGAGCCAAAAACAGAGGTGCGCCGCCAAAAATGCGCTGAGGATTAACAGGATCGGTATGCGTATGTTTTGTGTTTTACTTGTGGTCAATCGTAAAGGTCCTGCTATAAAACGTGTCGGCTGAAATCTCGACGGCAAATTTGGCAATGTCGTGAGGGCCAGCCGTTTCGGCCTTTTCGGTGCCACGCAAATTTCCAATAATATTTACCGGCCGCTCGGCATAGGTTTTAAATTTCAGGTGTTGTTTTCTTAAATTACGAATTTTGGCAAGTATGGCTTTCGCAAGCGCTGGTTTTTTAGCCGCATCGGCACTCTCATAGTCGTTAATGAGCGCTTCCAGATCCATCAGGCGCTTTTTGGAGGCAAGCAAATAAAACCTTTCTTCTCCGGTGTACTCGTCCAGCTCAAACCATTGATCGCCTTTTGGAATATAATGGTTGCCCGCTATGGTGTATTCGGCACGCTGCAATTTAAAGCGGTGGGGAAACAATACGCTGAGTTCGCCCTGAGAGCTGCGGTAGATCAGATAAACAAAGCAGTTTTCGTTGACTTTTATAAAGAATTTGATTTGATCACCGGTTTTGAGGTCCGTATCTTTGGTAACGGCTTCAAATTTGGACCCGTCGGCTTTTTTCAACGCACCGAAGGCCCACTGAAATTTAACATTAGCCTCTTTCTGCGAATTCGCATCTTCAGCCTGGACAGATTTGTGGCCGCCGAATACAACAAGGCAGCAGACCACAAACGCCATAATAAAAGCAGCTCTGGCATCGCTTTTCATTCCTTACCTCCTGTTGGATCGATTAAAGCATTGCAAAAAGCGGTTTGCGTGTCAACTCGCAAAGGGAAAAACCTTATCTTTGCAAGTGTTGTATTCCATGTTGCCACAAATTATCGAATGATGCTGAGGATCAGGCGGCCTTCAACCGTGCCTTTTTTTACGGGGTGTTGTTCCTGCCCGGTGGTCCGGGGCACATGGGTGGAAACATAGCGATACGCCTCATCTACGGTAACCAGGCCGTCTTTATCAGCGTCTGCTGCCCCTGCTAAACCTTCTAGCAAATAAAAGGTAAAGACACCATGTTGCAGCTTTTCAACCTCGGCGCTGACTTCATTGGCGCCGCTGGCGGTCATGATAACCCTGCCTTTGCCGGTGGCAAGTCGGTCTAAAAATGCATCCGAGATATTGGCCCGGATTCCGGTTGAACTAATGGTTCGTCCGCCACTGGCCCCACTGTAACAGGAATCCGCGATAAAAATGATGCGCTGGGATTGTATTCTGTAAAAAATGTGAGAGATTTCCCGCATTGGCAGAGCGGAAGCGTAAAGGTCCTGGGGATCCACATCGTAAGGTAAAAGATATTTTTCCAGGCCGTCTCCGTCGGGACTCAGCACATCTTTTTCGGTGGCACCGTGGCCGGCAAAATAAATTATCACCATGTCTTCCTTGCCGGCCATTTTTTTCAAATGCGTACCCAGCGCACTGCGTAAACGGGAGAGACCGGCATCCTGGTTTAAAAGCAGCGTTACATTTTCAGGCGGTATCTGGATGACGTCCACCAGATGCCGATAAAACGCCTTGGCATCATTTACCGCCCACTTGAGCCGGCGAATGTTCGGATAATCGTTTATTCCGATAACCACCGCCCATATGTTTTTGCGCAATTCGATATGTTTAACAACCAGGGTTTTTTCGGAAGCAACACCATCCACATCAACCGCCCGTACCCTTATTTTGTTTTCACCGGGCTGCAGAGGGATCGATTCATTCAATTCAATGCGCTTAGACTGTGCCTTTTTTTTCACTTGCAAGCCACGACCAGTTTTGTCTTCCAGCGGTTTGTTGTTAACAAATATCTCCAGCCGCTCGATGCCCTGCTCATCTTCGGCAACAGCAGAAAGACCGACGGAATTCGCCTCTATTGTGCTGCCGTCTTGGGGGGAAGCAATCATGATGACCGGTGGATTTTTAGCACCTTGCGCCAGCTGAGATAACAGCTCCTGTTCTCTTTTTTCTTTTTCACCGAGCTCTTCGGCCAGAAGACTCGCTTTCTTTCTCTCCTCCTCCAGTTCCTTCTTGGTTGTATCCAGCTGGTTTTGAATATCGAGGAGCTTTGCCAGCCGAGCCTGTAACTGGGCGATTTTATCCTCTTTGGCAAAAACTTCCGTTGGTTGCTCTTCCCCGGGCGATGGTTGCGTCTCCGTTTTGCCGGTTGGCTCGGCTTCCATCTTTAATGCGCTGATTTGCTGTTCCGTCTTTTCTATTTCTTTTTTAGCCTGTTTCTCGGCCCGCAATACCATTGCATATCTCTCGGCATCCTGATGCGCATCGGCGACGGATTTGTTGTCTTGATGTTTCTGAGCCATCTGTGAAAGAAAATCTGCAATTTTGATCCAGTCCGCTTCCTTCCAGACAATGATGTCGACTCTGAATACGCCTGTATCATCTTTATATTGGCGAGGGCGCAACGGCTCTCCGGCGGCTGTCATCGACCCGGATCGGTAGCCCAGATAAATGTTTCCAGAGTGGTAACTTTCGTGGCTAACCGCATTTGTGTTATAAAATGGATAAAACGCATTATGATCACCGATCCTTACGATCAACGGCCATCCCAGTTCCGGCCTGACATCGTGATACTTAAAGCCCGGTGGGGGCTTGTATTTTGGGTGGGCTTTGACAAAGGACCAATAATCAATACTGCCGGTTGCCAGTATTGTATAAATGTCCCCTGAGTCTACGTAAACCCCCGTGTTTTTCATGCCGGGAATGCCACCCAAAACGCTGACATGCTTATATTCTTTGATAATCGGCGGCAGTGGTTTTGGCAGCTGAATGTTGGGCTTTGCACAGCTCAGGATTGTCAAAAAAGCAAAAATGAGCAGATATACCAGGGCCGGTATAAAGTTATCCTTTTCCATTGTACTCAGCCTCTGAGGCATGATCATAAATTAATTAAAATAATATGTTAGGATTTTCTTATGGCTATTTTATATTTATTCAACCCGCACGTTATTTAATAGGGTCGATAAAATATTCAAAAATACCAGAAAAGAGATTTGAAAAGCGCTGCGGAGTTCGAGCCAAAAATAGAGAAAAGTCTAATTATTGGCATCGGCCTGAGAACAGAATCCATACTTACAACTGAAAGCAAATTTTAAAGATACTCTAAGTAAAAACCATTTTCATGTCAAAGGAAAAAAAAGAAGATGATGCCAACCAAAGGTTACAGAGGCTTGCAATCCCTCGCGGACTAAAACGATTAGCTCTCTTTTACATGCACAGCGCGTTCTATCACGCGTACATATTTCCAGCGGCCTTGGCGATAACGCCAAAAAGAAGCGGCAAACAGGAAGAAAATAAAACAGGTCGCACAGCTCCAGGCATAATAGAGCCCGGCGCCGAATATTTCTACTCCGATATAAATCGGCAGGATCATAACAGCCAATGAAAGCAGTCCGATGCTCCACATGATGAAACGCGTATCACCGGCACCTTTGAGTACCCCGATGCAGACCATATACAGAGCATCAAAAAAGAGATAGACCGACACAAACCGCAGCAGTATAACACCCGCTTCACAAATAGCAGCATAGCCCGCGGGCGTCATGTGGTTGGGTCTGAAGAGCTCGAGCAAGGGCCGGGGTACGAACAAAAAAAGAATGAGCAACAAAAATATATAGAATAAGACAATATGGATTGTCGCCCGGGTTGCCGCGAGCGCCTCATCGACTCGATTGCGGCCCAGAGCCTGTCCCACCAGCGTGCTGGTTCCCAGAGAAAAACCCATCATCGGCATAAAAGCCAAAGAATTTATCGACAAAACAATATTGGTTACTGCCAGCTCAAGTTTGCCTAAGCGGCCCACCATCAAAATAAAAAACGTAAATGCGAATATGTCCAGGCAAAACTGAACAGCGCTGGGTATACCATATCGCATGAGGCGGCCAAAAAGACTCGGTTCAAAAGCACGATGCGATATAACTTTGAAAACGCGGTCATATTTTCGGGTAAAAACCATTAATGCAAAAACGAAGGCTACCAGCGACCATGACATCACCGTGGCAATCCCGGCTCCCCGTATACCCCATTCGGGAAAAATCCAGATTCCATTGATCAAGGCATAATCTAAAGGGATGTTAAAAAGGGTTCCGATCATATTGAGGATCATCACCGGCCGGGTCCGTCCCCGCCCGCTAAAAAAGCATGACAGACTGGTTCCGACGATAAGTATTCCGGAACCCAGACAAAGGATCCGAAAATAAATGACTTCTAAGGCCTGCACCTCCGGGGAATGGCCGCCAAGCCGAAACAGCGGTTCGGCCAGAAAATAAAGGCCGGCCATCGCCACTCCGGAAAGAACGGAAAAATAGATTCCCTGCCACAGGACCGCACCTACCCGTTGAAGCCTCCCGGATCCGGTATACTGAGCCACAAACACATTCAAATACTGGGCTGTGCCGAGAAAAAAGGAAATAAACAAAAAAGCGGTGATGCCGGCCGGCAGTGCAGCGGCAATGGCATCCAACGAGTAATTCGCCAGGAAAATCCGGTCGGTAAACTCCATGATCATGGTGGAAGACATGCTGACCACCAGCGGCAAACTAACCCGCAGAACTTCGCCGTATGGCTTAACCTCTTTTTGTGTTGAAAACTGGGGATCCATTTTTCTCATTTAGAAAATCAATGATTTAAATCGCAAGAAAAAGACGGTAAGCTATACCGCTGACGCAAATATTTTGCAAGGGAAGGGTTTGAGGGTAAAGAAAGTGACTAAAGTTGCGGAATTCTGTCATCCTTATTTTAAAAGATGGAGCGAAGGAACGCCATAACTTTAGGCAATTTAGCTCACTTTAGTTCACTTTAGTCACTTATTTTTTGACTATTTCCAATCCGGACTCAGGCGCCCGCCGACATCTTTGCGATACGGCATCCAGGTCAGGCCGAATACCTCTAAGGTAATGTTGGTGCTTTGCGGTTTCACCGTAACCTCTTGCAAGTCTTCTTCAGCCGGATCAAAGGTAGCCTCCAGGCTATCGATGTCGCTTTGCAAGCGCTCATCGAGCGCGTTCATTTCATGTTTAACGGCGGCAGCCGTCTGCTGGGCCCGGGCGACATCCATACTTTCTTTCCGCATTCGACCGGCAGACTTTACAGCGGTGCCGATTCGTGTGGCCGAGCTGGCGCTGACTGCCTTGCGGCCCAGAAATGCACCCAGGATCGCAGTGCCAAGAGAAACCATGGTTTCCATTTTTTTGGATTTGACCTGCTCCTGTTCCCGCTGCAGCGTTTGTTCAGCACGCATCAACCGCCGTTGAAGCGTGTTGTATTTAGAACTGTATTTACGGCGCAGCTTTTCGACTTCCAGATCGCGCTTTTCCCGGGCGGCCTGAGTCACCCGCGACAAAAATTCGCTCCTGGATTCTTCAGGACGGCTGATCAGTTTAAAGCGCCTGGAGCGATAGAGGGTCAAGGGGCGATTTTGCCGAATCCAGCGTAACAGATCCTTGTTCCATTTGTTGTATGATTTGGCTTTTTCCGCCATTGACGGCAATTCTGCGAAAATGGCACCAGGCAGCGGTGACGTTTGAAGGTCGTCGGGACCCAAACCGATTTCTTCAACCTGGTCCCAGTCCACAGCTACGGGTCCGTCCTCGAGCATGGCTGCAACCGCCAGCTTCCGGGTGACATCGACTTTGTATTTGGCGCTGGAATAGTAAACATCCAGCCAGCCGGCCACTGCCGGGTAATACATCAGGCCTTGACCGGCGCCGGATGCGGCCAGATACATGACATTGATTCCAGGTGCGACGATCGGTGGTTCGCTGGCAGATGAAACCACCGGCGCAGCTATCGGTTGCGGGGAGACCGCCGGAGCCGGCACCGTTGCTGATTTTTTATCTGCCATTAATGTTTTAATTTGCTGACGCGTCAGCGGACCGCGCAGATACGAAAGCACCCAGCGGGTTTCAAATGTAACCGGCGCATTTTCATGGACATTATTTAAAAGAAATACACGCTTGCCCAGACCGGCCAGGACTTCTTCCATGCGGCTGCGATCAAATCCGGAGCCGGCCGCGGCCCCTTCCAGCCCGGCCAGCACCCGATCCTTGTCACGATCCGTCTGCAACCGGCCGATAAACCAGGACCCCGTATTGGACAGACCCTTGTAATCCAGGTCAACCGGGTTTTGAGTGGAAAGAACCACACCGAGACCAAAGGCCCGGGCCTGTTTCAGCAGCGTTAACAGCGGCGCTTTCGATGGTGGGTTCTTGACCGGCGGAAAATAGCCAAAAATTTCGTCCATATACAATATCGCCCGTAAGCTGGTGGTGCCGGCCTGCGTCCGCATCCAGGCTAAAATTTCGTTTAACAGCATGGAAACAAAAAACATACGCTCGGTATCCGAAAGATGGCTGATGGTAAAAATCGAAGCTCTGGGCTTGCCGCTGTCTGTAAAAAGCATGCGATTGATGTTGAGCGGATCGCCTTCAAGCCAGGCTTCAAAACCGGGGGCCGCCAGCAAATTGTTTAATCGCATGGCCAATTGAAACCGATCCTTGGCTGGATAAAACGAATCCAGATCCATGACACCGATACGCTCAAAAGGCGGTGTTTGAATGGCGCGGATCAACCCTGCAAGGTCCAGGGCTCGGCCTTCGGCCCAGACGGACTCAAGGATGTTGGAAATCAGGATATGCTCCCGGCTGGTGATGGGGTCGGCTTCCATACCCAGCAGCGCCAGCAGGCTGGTGGCGGTGGTCTGGATACGCTCACGCAGCAGATCTGTATCCTGCCCGACATGGGGCGGCGGTGGCGCAAAGCTGCGCAGCACGCTGACCGGCAGCCCGGCGCTGCTGCCCGGCGTATAAACAGCAAAGTCAGCCGTATTTTTCAAACGGGCGATGCGCGCAGGGTCCTGCCCCCAGCCGCCCAGTCCTTTGCGCCAGAGATTCGCCTGTTGAGCTGCAAACTGGTCCGGCGTCAGCCCGGCGTTCAGCGCATCCTGTTCATTGACCCACGGACGCAAATCCTGGGCCTGCAGCTGGGGAAAGTTGAGCACCAGGTTGGTTAAATCACCCTTGGGGTCTATGGCGATGATCGGTATATTATCGATCAACGCTTCTTCAAGAAGTGCGATACCCAGTCCGGTTTTGCCGCTTCCGGTCATCCCGATAATAACGGCGTGGGTCGTCAGATCTTTTGAATCATACAGCAGAAGACCTTCCCGGCGCTTGCGCGACACCAGATCATATTCTTTGCCCAGATAAAATGCCCCCAGCTTTTCATATTCGTTCATTGCTATCCTCCCAAGGCAAGGTTGAGAGATTTGGTGAAAAATGTGACTGAGGTGAACTCGTGTTTTTGTCCTCTCGCAAAGACGCGAAGTCGCTAAGGGTTTTTTTTAATTTAAATTATAATTCTTTGCGCCTTGGCGGCTTTGCGTGAGCAATAATATAGAAATGATAGAATTCCTCAACTTTAGTCACTTTAGATCACTTGTAACTTTCTTTTATTGATTGTATGTGAAAAAATTATCCCAAATAGAATCGAGCTCCTGCTTGGCTTCGTCCATTGGTACGCCATGCAGGATTTCTCCGTCTTGCTGTATCAGGTTAAACCGCTGCAACTTGTTTACCGCATCACCGATCTCAAAATCAATATGACAGTCCCAGCGTTCGGCCAGCCAGTTTTCAATACGATCGTCGAGTTCTTTTTTGGTCAGTGCCTTCTTTGCGGTCAGCAAAAAGTAATAGGCCAGCACCGCTTCTTTGAACTCCTCTTCTTCGGCCGCATCAATCAAATGGTAAAATACGCCCGCGTTGTTATCCAGGTTTTTGAAATACAGATTGTCCGAAAGGGCTTTCATGAATTTTATTTTGCGATTCTTGTATTTGTTGATCTGTTTAAACAGGAAGCCACCCAGGGTACCCAATCCGGCACCCAGGGCGATAAGATGCTGCTGTTTTATTTGCACTTCTTCATCCTTAAATCCCAACCAGAATAAAATCAGTGATCCCACTAAAAGCAAAGATGCGCCCAGCTTGGTCACCAGCACGATGATTCCGCTAACCGCAGCCGGAACACCGATGATAATCTTATCGATGGGTTTCATCCGAATTTTGCTGTTTGGAAAGAGCATTTCCAAATCAGCCTTGGGGACGTTTTGAAAGAGCTTAATAATGGTCGCGCCGGGCTCAAAATATAGGTTTTTGCGTTTGCGGTTTTCAAAATACTGCTTTTCTTTGAATTTAATATAAATGGCGACCCGTTCATAATTGGTAAATTCAAACGTTTTCTTCGACAGGCCGAAAAACTTTTTCAGTTTTTCTTCTTTGACGGTCTCCCCGCGACGAAAAAAAATCACATCTTCAAAATCGTCAAAGTCCACTTCCAGACGAATCTGAAACAATGATTCTTCACCCAGGGCCTGTTGCAGGTCTTCTGCGGTAATCTTCTCGAAATTGGCCGCATCTAAGACCGCTATCATTTCGGAAACCAGCTGTTTTTGTAAACTCCTTTTTTCCGATTCTGAAGTGCTGAATATACGGCGGGTATCGACATCCGGGTTAAACGGCCCATAGCAGGCTTTCAGTTTTTCCAGGCGGGCATGAAATTCAAAATGGAAGAGTGCTTCCAAAATATGACAGAAATCTCTGAATCCTTTGACATCAGCCCCTGTCTGCTGCGCGTCCTTCATGCACATTTCAATGACATCTGATTTGGTGAAGGGAATAAACCGATCGCTGCGGGTAGAAGCTGCCACGACACTCTCCTGATCACTGGTATGGAGTTTTCTGCTTTTGCATGGAATCGACATTTTTCGTTGCGGTCATTTTTTTGTATGCATTAAAGTGGGTGCCGTCAACCTAATTTATAGCGAATACAATTTTTTCATATCATTATTAGGCAAACTCATTTACCTTAAAATGTCTGGTGTGTTATATACATCAAGTACCGGTAGCAACTTTCAGGCAGCATTGAATCCTGACCATTTCAGACGGTGCTGCCGATCCATTTTATTCTGAGGAAAACCCATATGAAACCCATTGAACATATCAAATCCTACTGTCGGTTCTGGAAGCCCTCGGTCGCCAGAAGAATAACGTTGTATTTTTTTATTTTCGGTCTGATTATTTTTTTGACGACGACTTTTTTTTACATGCGGGGGGCCAAGAAGCATTTCAGCGGATCGATCGTCAAAATAATAAAGCACCAAGTCTCCAAAATGGAAGACAGCGAAAAAGCCGATTTTATCTGGAAACAAATCGGCCGCCCAAGTCCCGATCTGCATCAACTCTTTCAAATGTTGCAAACAATTTCTGTTACTTTTTACTCGGTTGCCGATATTGCCATCTATACCAAACAAGCCGATGAAGCCCGATGGTATCAATTATTTTTTGGAGATGATAAGGTGCTGCATCTCAATCCAACCCCGGATATATTTATAGATAGGCTGGAGAAAAATCTTAGCAGGCACTTTAGTCGATCCAGCCTGATGGCGCGTTCTGAATACGAA
This sequence comes from Desulfobacterales bacterium, assembly GCA_050123495.1. GTDB lineage: Bacteria > Desulfobacterota > Desulfobacteria > Desulfobacterales > JAHEIW01 > JAHEIW01. The sequence continues at coordinate 13,512 of JASFGZ010000010.1, read as the reverse complement.
CGTGCATTTTTTGTCAATATCACCCGCGAAAACGACCTCAATTCTTACTTTCTCAAAATCGGCATCGATAGTGAAGGTTTCCATGCAGTCATGAAAAAAGAGGCATTGTGGCTGATTCTAATGTTTTGTATTGCCATGATTCTATCTCGCTTTTTGGGATATTACTTTGCCCGCAAGATTTCGCGACCGATTGAAAACCTCTCGCAGATATCCGCCGAAGTTGCCAAAGGCGACCTGGCGCATCTGGCGCCGGTCACTTCCGGAGATGAAATCGGCGAGCTGTCGACGAACTTCAACAAAATGGTGGAAGGACTGCGGGAGTGGGAAAGTGTCAAAAAAATTGAATTTGAACTGGAAAAAGGCCGTGAAATTCAACGCGAATTTCTACCCAGCCAGATTCCGGAACTGCCCAACTGGGAAATTGCCACCTGTTTTTATCCGGCCGGCCAGGTCTCCGGTGATTTTTATGATGTATTCGTGCTGCCGGATGAAAATGTGGGTTTGGTGATTGCCGATGTTTGTGATAAAGGCGTCGGCTCGGCTTTATATATGGCGCTGTTCCGGAGTTTGATAAGGGTTTTTGCCGAACAATCCATCTACTGCACCGGACCGGATTTGACGCAAATCGGGCCGGCTCCCGGCAACATTGAAACGATTGCTTCATCCGAAAATGACCAAATCGCTCGCCTTGGCGCGGTTTCATCTACCAACAACTACATCGCGCATATCCACGGCCGGGAATGCATGTATGCCACTTTGTTTTTTGGACTGCTGAATCCTTCAACCGGCATGCTGTCATATGTCAACGGCGGGCATGAGCCGCTTTATGTCATCAACGCCGGCAGTATCAAAAATCGGCTGAAACCCACCGGACCGGCGGTGGGTCTGATGCCCGACATCACCTTCAAAACCCAACAGATTAAGCTTGAACCGGGTGATCTTCTAGTGGGCTATACCGATGGCGTGACCGAGGCGCGGTCGCCAAAAGATGAATTTTACACCCGCGAACGTCTGCAATCATTGCTGACCCAACCATTTAAGTCGGCCTCTGAAACACTGGAGCGCATCAAAACCAATTTGTTCGCATTTATTGATATCGCACCCCGCGCCGATGATGTAACCATTCTGGCGGTTCAGCGAGCGACACGCTAATTTAGTAAATCGCATTTCATTCCACCCGTTAAAAAATAGTAAAAAATAGGGGACGTTCCTAAGTTTATAAGTTTTATTCATCAATTAACAAATAGTGCTTTAGTTTGGCCAGACGTTCACCACGCTTAACCGAAAGACCCACCGCTGGTTGCGAAATTCTCAATTTGCTCGCCAAATAGCTTTGGGTTATACCCAATTCAGCAGTCGCCCAAAAACACAATAAACTGCGGGCTTCAACAGTGTGCTGGTGCTTTCCGGATGCCCAAACATCCTCAGGTTTTATCTTCAGCAAATCGGCAACCCGATAAGTTAATTTTTCAAGATCCATTCCACGGGCGCGAAGTAAATACTTGCGCTTCATTTTTTCTTCAGCTGCCGATAGCACCTGTTCAACAAAATCACTATTGCCCAAGATACGTTCATCGCCTTTTTGATAAGGTTTTATTTTACGAAAAGACTTAATAGCGGACCACCCCCCATAGCTGCGAAGCAAACCGCCGCCAACGAGATCCGGTCTTTTACCCAAGGCAACTCCTTTTTCAACAAATTGTCGGTAGCCACGGCGGGCAGCTGATTGATTTGAACTGAAAAGCTTCAAAATATATTCTGCATCCTGCCAACTATTTTTTCGTTTGCCGAGTATCACAGGATGGCCTGAAAACGGATATTTCTCTAAGGCTTTAAGATCCTTTACCAGTTTAGCGCGTAATGGATTTAGATGAATATAGCGCACCAATTCCAGCAAATAGACATCTTCCTGGCAAAGTATTGATTTGTATCGATTTTGAAATAGATGGCCATGACGGCGGTGCCTGCGATTGTAGCTCATCGCATAGCCCGTTAAAAGCCGTTGCATAATCGTAGAGATCGGAACCAAGCCGGTTCGTAGTAAAAGGTGAAAATGGTTGGGAACCAGTGCCCAGGCAAAGCAAGCGGTATTAGCATCTGTCAGGATTTTGCCCAGACGGGATAAAAAATTGTAGCGATCTTTGTCATCGTTAAAGATCTTTTTGCGATTAATACCGCGGGCGATAATGTGATTTAGCGCACCCGGAACATCGATTCTGGATTGACGTGGCATGAATATAGGTTTAGCACATGCCCCATATGTAATCAACTTATTAACTTAGGAACGTCCCCTATTTTTTCCTATTTTTTTATTGACATTCTGACTTCGATTATAAGATGTAATAATTTATTATTTATAAATTATTAGATTTGAAGGGACGTTAAAAGCGAATCATGAAAGTCATTGAGAAAAAACCGTTGCACGAAGAGATTGCGAGCAATCTCAGAGAGCTGATTATGTCGGGTGAATTGCAAGAAGGCGACAAAATCAAAGAAGACGAACTTTGCAGCTCAATGGGCATCAGCAAAACGCCGTTAAGGGAGGCGCTGCGGGTGTTAAGCGTTGAGGGATTGATTAAGCTTGTTCCCAATCGCGGCTCTTTCGTATCGACCCCGACATTTGAAGAAATTAGAGAAATGTTCGATGTCATGAGCGTTTTGGAAGGGATCTGCGCCCGGGCGGCAACCGAAAAAATGAACGCGAAAAATCTGGCAACTTTAGAAAAACTTCATAACAGGCTTGAGAAAAATTTTAAACGCAGAGCGCAGAGAGAATATATTCGTATAAATAATCAATACCATTCGTTTGTGCAGGAACTGGCCGGTAACCGGACCTTAAATCAAATTATCAATGGCCTCAGACAGAAAATTTTGCTTTATCGCTACCAGTCTCTGAACCTGCCCGAGAGATTTGAGCAATCCATTCAGGAGCACCGCGATCTGATAGAAGCGTTTCGCAAAAAAGATTCGAAAAAAGCCGAAAAATTAATGCGGGGGCACTTAAGAAAACAATGTGATGCCCTGGAGAAGCTGGCAGAATAAAATTCCCATTGAGATTGAAAACATCAAGTGATGACTCGCGCATTCTGAAAGGGGGTGGTAAATTTAAAATTTTGATAATAACACGGGTTGCTCTGTACAAATCTTTTTTCGTTGAACCCGCGCTAATTTAAACATGAATCTTAGCCCTGTCTTCGGAGATTAAAGAGAGCAACAAGCCGTATCTGGCAAGGTGGTATTTTATGGTTTCAAACCACAAAAAGAAAATGGGGGGTAACATGAGGTCAAAACAATTCTTATTAAAGGCCGCTTTAATTTTGGCCATCGTCTTTTCGATTATGATTCTTCACACCGGCATGTCCTATGCCAAATCGATGACCCTTAAAGTTTCGCACCAATTTGCAGCCGGCGATGTCCGTGATGAAATGGGCAAGGTTTTTGGCGAAATGGTCACCAAAAAGACCAACGGGGAAATCAAATTCCGCCATTATCCTGCCAAGTCTCTATTTAAACCCAGAGAACAATGGGATGCGATGCGCAAGGGTGCGCTGGATATGTCGACATTTCCGCTCGACTATGCCTCCGGCAAGGTTCCCCAGCTATCGATTACCTTAATGCCGTGTTCGGTGGCCAACATCAATCAGGGACTCAGCTGGCGTAACAAACCGATCGGTCAGAAAATAAACGGCATCATGGAAAAGAATGGCGTTAGAAATCTGGTCTGGGCCTGGTTTGACGGGGGTATCGCCAGCAAAATTAAGCAGATAAAGCTTCCTGCTGATGTTAAGGGAACAAAACTTCGCGCCGCCGGCAAAAAATTTGAGTTCATGATGAAAGAAGCCGGGGCTTCCATTACCAGCATGCCTTCCTCCGAAACCTACCATGCGCTTTCAACCGGTGTTTTGGACACCATGATGACATCTTCGGCCTCTTTTGTGTCGTATCGGCTCTACGAAGTATTGAAATACATTAATGCGCCCAGAGACTACTCCATCTGGTATATGGCCGAAAATTTATGCATTTCCGAAAAAACGTGGAACCGGCTCACCCCGGATCAACAAAAAATCTTTATGGAAACGGCCGAGTGGATGCATCAAAATTGGATCGAAAAAAACTTTAAAACACTGGTAGAAAAACTCATCGCCGCCTATACCAAAGCCGGCGTGGATATCCATTACATGACCCAGGCAGAATTTAATCAGTGGCTTGAATTTGCCAAGAAAACCGCCTGGAAAGACTATGCCAAAAACGTAGATGGCGGACAGGAGCTCTTGAATCTGGCCCTGGACGCAATGAAATGATGAGACCCTCTGACGGCTGCTCTTGTGAGCCTTCACACCGTCAAAGCGCATGAGAGCGCCGTCCAGACAGCTTCGTTTTTGTCCGTACAACCTGCGAAGTTGCGATTTATCAGAGGCCTCAACAACAGTTGAATCGGCTGGCGGAGTTGATTTGCGCTTTTTGGCCAAACAAAATGCTTAGGCGTGAGGAAACACTATCATGAAACAGCTTGGGCGAATACTGAGCAAGATAATAAATGGATTGACGTATATTACCGGCTGGACTGCGGCATTGAGCCTGGTTGCCGCTGCGATTATTGTAACGGAGGCTGTAATCGTCAGAAAAGTATTTGGTATTTCGACGATCTGGCAAATCGAAGCATCGGTATTTTTACTTATTTTTACGGTTTTTGCCGGCGCCCCTTTCGTCCAGAAAAGCGAACATCATCTCAATGTAGATCTGGTCATCATCCATCTGTCTCCCAAAACCCGGGAAATAACCCTCATTGTTGTTTCGATCATATCGTGCCTGCTGGCTGCTTTGCTGGCGTGGTACGCCTGGCCCATGTGGTGGGAGTCCGTTGTCGGAAACGAGCATTCCGAATCTCTTTGGGGTCCGCCTCTATGGATCCCTTATTTATTTCTACCTCTCGGTATGACGCTTCTCTTTCTCCAATATATTATCTACATACATGCAAAAATAACGGCCTTGAGAAAAGGCGAGATTCGTGAAGAAGCCGAACGATTTGAGCTAAAAGATATCGAATTATCTGAGTCCGATAGCACCTCGGTTGAACCATAACGGAATCTGGAAAGGAAGACCCGAAATGAATGAATATGTTGTGGCCGTGCTCCTGTTTGGAAGTGCATTCGCGTTATTAGTCTCGGGCATTCCCATTTGGGCAGGATTAGCAGGCATATCAATTATATTTATTCTCATTTTTTCTCCGCATCTGTTAGAGACCGTTCCATTTGTACTGCATGGGAGTATGGATAGTTTTGCGCTTTTAGCCATTCCGCTGTTTATTCTGCTGAGTGCCCCGATTGCCGAATCAAACGCGAGTAAAGATTTATACGAAACACTGCACAAATGGCTCTATAAAATCCCGGGAGGCCTTGGGATCGCCAATATGGTCGGCTGCGGGATTTTTGCGGCTTTATGCGGCTCCAGCCCGGCGACCGCTGCCGCCATCGGCGGTATCGGGATTCCGGAAATGCGCAAACGCGGTTACTCCCCGGCATTGAGCACCGGACTCATTGCCCATGCGGGCACATTCGGCATTCTTATTCCACCGAGCGTCACCATGATTCTTTATGGCATCGCCACGGAAACATCCATTGGCAAATGCTTTATCGCCGGTGTGATTCCCGGGATTCTTGAGATTTTATTGAGTTGTATCTGGGTCGGCGGTGTTTTCTATTTCCGCAAATTAAAGCCCGCCAGACCCGGTGCTATGTACTATATCGAAGACAGAGGTTTGATCGAAACCTTCAGCTGGAAAGAAAGATTTGCCTCTTTGATCAAGGTCCTGCCCTTTGTTTTAATCATCTTCGGCATCATGGGATCCCTTTACGGCGGTTGGGCGACCCCAAGTGAAGCCGGGGGCCTGGGAGCCGTGCTTTCTATACTATTTGTCATGACGATCTACAAAATCTACCGGCCCAAACAGCTCTGGAAGATATTTATCAAAGCGTTAAACGAAAGCAGCATGATTTTGATGATTATGGCTGCGGCTTTGCTGTTTGCCTATGTTTCTTCGGATCTTTATGCAACCCAGGCTCTGGGAGAATTGATTTTAAAGCTTCCATTGGGCAAGTGGGGCATTATCGTTCTGATTAATATTTTGCTCTTAATTCTAGGATGTTTTATCCCTCCGGCGGCCGTGATTTTAATGGTCGCACCGCTTTTGCTGCCCATCATCAAAGGATTGGGATTTGATCCCATCTGGTTTGCCGTCATCATGACGGTAAATCTAGAAATCGGTCTGGTAACGCCTCCGGTGGGGCTCAATCTTTACATTGTCAAAAACATCGCACCGGATATTCCCATGTCCCACGTATTGCTGGGGGTTATTCCATTCGTCATCATTGAAGGCGTTGTGATTGTCTGCGTGTGCATCTGGCCCGAATTGGCTTTATGGCTTCCAAACAAGATGATCGGGTAAATGCCATAATCGGAGGCAGATATGGGTGCTAGCTCTTTGCGGGATTGTTTGGCGCAATCCTTTTTAAACCAGGAAAAAAAGAAGGCGATCACGTTCCTGCGGGCCGGTGAAATCGAGACCGAGATCTCTTATCTAGATTTGCACCGGGATTCAAACCGGATGGCCTGCACATTCCAGGATCTGGGGGTCGCAAAGACCGACAGAGTCATTCTCTGCATCCAAAAATCCCTGATATTTGTAACCGCCCATTTGGCCTTACAAAAAATCGGGACCATTTGCGTGCCCCTGAACCCGGGCTTCAAAAAGTCGGAAATGGATTACCTGCTGCACGATGCCGACCCGAAATTAATTCTGGCAGAACCCGACAAGGCGGGTCTCATCACAGAAATCGATTCCGGCTTAACCACCTTGATTGTCGATACCCGAAGACCCTACCAGGATATTGATTTTTTTCGATCAGCCCCTGAAGCATACGCTCGGGTTGAAATCGAACCGGATGACCCGGGCCTGATTATCTATACCTCCGGCACCACCGGAAAACCGAAAGGTGCCGTACTTACCCAAAAAAACCTGGTCCATGATGCCGAAAACATCATTGATGTCTGGGAAATCAGTCAAACAGACGTGCTCTGCCATGCCCTTCCCTTTTTTCATGTGCACGGGTTGTGCTTTGCTTTGCATACCGCTTTACTGGCCGGCGCGCATGTGCTCATGCTGGATCAATTTTCACCCCAGGGGGTTATAGAAGTTTTGAGAAAAAAAGAGGCGCAATCCACCTGTACGGTATTTATGGCGGTTCCTTCGATGTACGCTAAGTTGATGGAATATTTAGGTGATAAAAGATTGGACTTCGACCACATGCGTCTCTGGACCTCCGGGTCGGCCCCCTTACTTCCCCAGGATTTTGAGCGCATCCATAAGACATTCGGCAAGCAACCGGTTGAACGTGAAGGCATGACAGAAACGGGTATGAATTTTTCAAATCCGCTCAGGGGTAAACGCAAACCGGGTTCCATCGGATACCCTTTGCCGGATCTTGAAGTCAGAATTGTCAATCCCGACACCGGCGCGGATGTGGCGCCCGGCCAAACCGGCGAAATCTGGCTGAAGGGTCCGGCTGTTACGCCCGGTTACTGGCGCAAACCGGAAGAAACCGCCAAAACGTTCGAACAGGACTGGTTCAGGACCGGTGATCTGGGAAACATTGATAAAGACGGCTATTATTATCTGACCGACCGCATCAAGCACATCATCATCTCAGGCGGCGAAAATATCTCACCCAAAGAGGTCGAAGTCGTCATCAACCAGCTTGAGGACGTAGTTGAATCCAGCGTCGTCGGCATTCCGGATGAACGCTGGGGCGAAAAGGTCGTCGCTGCGGTGGTGACGAGGACCGATTCGAATATTAAGCCCGAAGAGATTCGCGCCCATTGTAAAAAGAGCCTTCACGACTGGAAGTGCCCCAAGGAGGTGGTTTTTGTCAAGGAGTTGCCCAGGAATACGATGGGAAAGGTATTAAAAGAAGCGGTTAAAAATATTTTTTGATGGACTTGAAAAATTCCGGAGTTTTGGTGTGTACATGCTGGGATAACGGCAGGAAAGATGGGGCTATCCGGAATTTTGTTTTAATAGGTACTTAGGAAATTTCCAATCTGCTTTAGCGACCATATTTTGGGAAAGGAGGATACAAATGCATGAGAAAGGTTCACCGTTCCCAATTGCTGACTCACAAGGGAGGCTTGAGTGCAAAGATCTCTGGGGAGGCATTCGTAATCGAGATATAGAGGTTTCTGCCGGAAAAGTCGTCGGTTCTATCTACTCCACATCTAGTGAAGGAGGCCAGGGTGGAGACATCTACTATTTTGGTATTTGCAAGGGCGACACCATCACTCGACTGGCTATCGCAGATGTTACCGGTCACGGCGAGGCGGTCTCGGAAATCAGCCAATACGTCTATGATGCTTTAAAAGCTCATATGTGAGCGCAGGACAGTCGGGTCATTCTGGGCGAAGTTAACCAACGAATTATCAGCCGCAGCCTGGATGCCATGACTACCGCGGCAGTTGTCGCGTACTACAGTCAGGAGAATACGGCGATAATCTCTTATGCCGGACACCCCCCTGTCCTATATAAGCGAGCCAAAGACAAGTTCTGGTCCTATGCAAGAGTGCCTGGTCGTAAAGGACAAAGTGATGGTTTTCCACTAAACATCCCCCTTGCTGTCGATTTGGATACACTTTACGGCCAGCTGACGGTTTCGATGATTCCAGGAGACCGGCTCTTGGTTTATACCGATGGCATAATTGACGCACCTAACCCCGTGGGTGAAAGCTTTGGATTAGCGCGCCTCAAAGATGTACTTGATGCAAATGCGGCAGCCCCTCTGTCTGATCTTAAATCGGCAATACTCAAAGCATTGAATCAATATGCTCAAAAAGAACTAACTCATGATGACGTCACCCTGATTGCTCTTGAGATTTGTTAGCGTTTGCCCGATAATTCCTTGTTATGGAAACCATAGATTACACGGAATACCTAATCCTTTCGTTACTTGTAATAGCATGGTGCATCTTACATAGTGTAATGATATCAATATCGGTGACAGAATATCTTAACAAACGCCTGGGACATAGATTTCGTTTTTATCGATCATTTTTCAACCTTATTGCAATTCTAACTCTAATACCTGTCGCCTTTTATTACCAACATATCAACACTTTCAAACTCCTCCAAAAAGGTGTGCTATCATATTGTCAATCGAAGTCTTAACGCTCCTTCCAATCCAGTAAAATCAGGTATGCGGCATGCAAAAATTCATTTGTATTTTCCGCTTGACATCAAAAAAATAGAATGTGACTTATATTTCGTGTTTTCGTGAAAAAAAATCACAATTCATACTCTAATTATAGCGGAGGAGGAAACATCAAAGATGGCAAAAAAAGAGCAAAAGAAACCTACAAAAAAAACCCAGACAAAAGGGACCGCTAAGGAGAAAAAAACCGCTGCTCCGGTTAAAAAAGCCGGGGCTCCGGCTAAAAAAACAGCAGTGCCGAAGAAAAAGGCAACGCCGAAGTCAGCAAAAGCAACGAAATCTTTCTCAGTCGCTCAATTCGCCGACATGACGTATCTAACCGAGAATGGTGTTATGCAATGGTTGCAACAGGGGCTGCTTACAGGTCAGCAGGATGCCAAGGGCGCCTGGCAAGTTGACGCCTCGAATCTGGAGGTCCCCAATGTAAAACGGTTGGTTCGGTGATGAAAAAACAGTGGTATTCAGGAGCAGAAATCCACTTTGGGGAGGCCAATTATGGCAATTGAGGTGAAAAATGAAGCCATCCAAATTGAACGCTACGAATTGGGCCCCTTTGGAACCAATTCATATATCATGACCTGTTTGAAAACAGGCGAACGTATCGTTGTTGATGCACCCGGCGACGCTGAAAAAATATTGAGTCAACTACAGCAAACGCATCCAACATATATTTTAATGACCCACAATCATATGGATCATACCGGTGCGCTTGCGAAATTAAAATCAGCCTTAAATGTCCCGATTGCAGCCCATACCGCAGATGCAGACAGACTGCCGGTTGCACCGGATATGCTGCTGACTGACGGCGATGGGGTAACGTTCGGAAATATCCGCCTGGCGGTCATGCACACCCCGGGGCATACACCGGGCAGCCTCTGTTTCTACACGGAGGGGTATCTGATATCCGGTGATACGCTGTTTCCGGGCGGGCCCGGTAAAACCGGATCCCCGGCCGACTTCAAGCAAATTGTCGAATCTCTTAAGAATAAAATTTTCCCCCTGCCTGACGATACACAGGTATTTCCAGGTCACGGGGATCATACCGTTTTGGGGAAAGAAAAGCAGGCCTTTGAGGCATTTTCCGCCCGGCCGCATGATCCGAATCTTTGCGGCGATGTCCTCTGGTCCAAGTCATAAATCCGTTGTCAGGTTTCGGGTGTCAGGTGTCAGGTCTTTGAAATGCGTAGCGACTGCGGCCGCACAAGCGGATTTCAGAGCTATCAATGCTGACACCTGAAACCTTGACTTTACCAGATAATCTCTTCGCGGTGGAAGGCTTCTGCGAGATCAAAATCCTCGCCTTCGGCTAGATCGCTGCAGCGCTGTCTTAGCCAATCTTCAAGATCCGAAACCTTCATCGAGCTTACCTGGCTTTGATGACATCGCAAGGCAGCCAGTTTAAGTTCAAATGTGTCCGTTATGTCAGAAAGATAGTTGATATTTTCCGAAGCCCAAAACAGCATCTCTTTTACTTTATGGGGCTGCAGGTCTTCTTCGAGTAATTCCGGATAAGCCAGATGATCCCTGGCATAAGGGAAAACAGCATCGATCGTGACCTGACCGGCGATGCGATGATCCCGATGCCAGATATATCGGCGGTAAGGGTCGGCGGTAACAACCGTCTCCGGCCGATACAGCCGGATCATGCGCACAACTTGTTTTCTAAATTCCGGCGTGTCTTCAAGCCCCTGGTCCGGATTGGCCAGAAATATTACCTTCCGCACTCCCAGAACTTCGGCCGCAGCCCGTTGCTCACCCTGCCGGATCTCAGCCAGCTGCTCGGGCTTTACATTCGGATTACTGGTACCTTTGTTTCCATTGGTACAAACGACATATACAACCTGCTTTCCTTGCTTTGTCCATCGGGCCACTGTTCCGGCAACCCCGAATTCAGCATCATCTGGATGGGGAGTTACCACAAGTACGTCCGCCTGTTCGGTCACGCCAGACCTCCTTGCTCGATTTTATAGGTAAATCAGGATTGAAAATTATAAAATTTTAGAATAACCAGTTTTATGACAGGGTCAAATTGCTTTATTCCGTTTAAGGTTTACATTTAAAAATAAAAATGGATTAAGAGCTGAAAATAAAACCGGTTTCCAAGTTTAGCAAGAAGCTGGCTTAAAAATAAAATTGAGGATAAATAAATATGACCGACGGATCATACACCATTCGCAACTATTTTCCTGATGATTTTGACAAATACTTGCAGCTCCATGTTGAATCCGAGCAGCTTGATTCTTCGGGACGCCTTATATCGGCACGGGATTTATCAGATAATCTAGGGCGGCCAAACTGGGCACCGCAAAAAGATTTATTTGTTGCCGAGTCAAATGCAAAACTGGTCGGCTACCTGAGCATCACCCTTGAGCCGGGAATTCAGCGCGCTTTAGTGGAAGGCATGGTCCATCCGCGGCATCGCCGAAAGGGGATCGCAACAAAGCTGTTCTCCAGCGGCATGCAACGCGTCAAGGCGTCGGGTGTAAAAACCGCCCAAATCAGTGTCTTAGAAAAGAACGTCGCCGCCAGAAATCTCCTGACGAAATTAGAATTTCAATTCATCCGGAATTTCTTTGAAATGCAGCTGGATATTCCCAACACTCGGTTACCGCCTGTCAAGCAGGGCGCCATCAGCAGCCGCAGGTTGAAGCGAGGAGAAGAAAACCTTCTGACAGAAATCCAGAATCGCTGTTTTGCCGACAGCTGGGGTTTTAACCCCAATACCATAGAAGAAATTGCCTACCGCCTGAATATGCACGGCCGTTCTCCGGATGATGTTATTTTAACCTTTCTGGAAAATGCGCTGGTGGGTTATTGCTGGACGCTTGTAAATTCTGAAAAGAATGCAAAAAGAGTAAAAAACAAAGGCTTGATCCATATGCTGGGGGTAGATCCGGATTATCGCAACCAAGAAATCGGCAAGGCCATATTGTTGAATGGATTAGAAGATCTCAAGGGCAAGGGTGTGGACATCGCCGAACTCTCGGTAGACAGTGAAAACCCGGCTGCCTGTTCGCTTTACGAATCGGTTGGGTTTAAAGTTTATGCCAAAATTGAATGGTATGAAAAGACGGCGACATAAGGTTTTTTAGGAACGATGACCAATAAAAAAGTAATTTTAGGGATGGCCGGGGCTATAGAAAGTTTCGGTCTTGGCGCACTTAAGATTTCGGAATGCAGATTTCGGATTTTGAATGCGCGATATGTTTGATATTTAAATCTGCAATCCGCAATCTAAAATCCGCAATTAATTTTGCTCCAATGCTCCAAAATTAATTAAAATTGAATCCTCCCATCATGGATCACCTTCTTTTGGGTTCTAGCAGCTTTCCCTATCTTGACATACAACCCCGCTTTTAATACTACCCTTCGTTAGGTTTTTCTCAGCCTATTGTCGGACTCAAAAAGATTGGTCTAAAATATGGATCCTCTGGCCATTTTGCTTGTGCTGCTTTCGGCGGCCATGCATGCGTTGCGCAACTTTTTTAACAAAAAAGCTTTGGACAAACAGGCTTTTGTATGGTGGTATGAAGTCTTCGGGCTTATCTTTTTTTCGCCCCTCTTTCTCTTTACGCTGTTTCACGAAGGTACGAACACGCATATTTCAATAGTTTTTATCTTTCTTTCCGGTTTCGTTCACTTTGTTTACTGGTATTTTCTGACCAAGGCCCTCGAAAAAGGAGATCTGTCCCTGATCTATCCAATCATGAGATCTTCTCCGGCATTGGTTCTTCTATTTTCAATAACAATCCTTGGTGAAGACGTCAGTGTAATCGGTGTAACCGGCATTTTGCTGGTTGCCATTGGCGTCTATACCATCAATATGGAAAGCCTGGCTTCATCCGAGCTGTTCCGGCCGTTTCGCGCCGTGACCAGGGATCGCGCCATCCAGTTCGCCTTTTTGACGCTATTTTCGGCAGCGTCCTATACGCTGGTGGACAAAATCGCCGTCGGCCAAATGCACCCGGTGATCTTTGCCTATGTTTATCCTTGGATCAGTCTCAGTTTATTTAGCGGCTATATCTTTAAAGCAAAATCCAGTGAGGTAATAAACTTAGAATGGGCGATGCGCAAAGGTTCCATTCTGGTCTGCGGCGTGTTGTCGATTTTCGGATACTTTTTCATCCTGCTGGCATTCACCATGGAACGGATGAGCTACGTTGCCGGGCTCAGACAACTGAGCATCGTTTTTGCCGTATTGCTGGGCGGGCATATACTAAAGGAAAAGAATAAAAAGATCCGGATCACCTCATCG